>MKRS01000262.1 GCA_001897035.1 Bacteroidales bacterium 45-6 | reverse complement strand
TGAATTTCCATTGAAGAGAAGATACATTCCGTATGAAATTTTGGAAAATATCACCAGACGGAATATCTTTGCCAATAGGATAAAAGGATTGAAATTTTATGACAAACAAAAAACCTCTGATTTTAGTCACAAACGACGACGGATATCAAGCCAAGGGCATTCGTGCCCTCATCGATAGTGTAGTAGGCTTAGGAGAAATAGTAGTGCTTGCTCCCGACGGGCCTCGCTCGGGCATGTCAAGCGCTATCACCTCGGTTCATCCCTTGCGCTACTCCTTGCTTTCGAAAGATGAAAGCAAAGATCTTTCAATCTATACCTGCACCGGCACTCCGGTTGATTGCATCAAATTAGCCATCAACGAATTGCTCGACCGAAAACCCGACCTCGTTGTTTCGGGTATCAACCACGGCTCCAATTCCGCCATCGCCGTTGTCTATTCCGGCACGATGGGCGCAGCCATCGAAGGCTGCATTTTCGGCATTCCGTCCATCGGATTCTCGATTGACAACCACAGTGCCAATGCAAATTTCGACGAGACAGCAAAGATTGCCCGAATTATCAGTCAGCAAGTGCTCCAAGACGGATTGCCCGAAGGAGTCTGCCTCAACGTGAACGTTCCTAACACCTCATCGGTGAAAGGGATCAAGATTTGCCACCAAACCAAAGGAAAATGGATCAAGGAATTTGAACGGAGCAAAGACGGAGCGAAACGCGAAGTGTTCTGGCTAACGGGCGAATTCTCAAATACAGAACCTGAAAACGAACATACCGACGAATGGGCCTTGACCCATGAATTCGCGGCAGTTGTCCCCGTAAAAATCGATATGACGGCTTACGACACCATCACTTCCCTCAAAGGATGGGAAAAGCTGTATTAGACAGTTAGCAGTTAGCAGTCATCAGTTAACAGTTAACAGTTAACAGTCAACAGTGATTGAGTCATTAGTGACTGACTATGAATAATTGGCTGCTGATAATTGCAAACTGACAACTACGGATCGGAAACTGGTTGCTGCAACTTAGAGACTGACCACTGCGACTTGGAGACTGACTACTGCGACTTGCAAACTGACAACTGCGAATAAGAAACTTGTTACTGCAACTTGCTAACTGATAACTGATAACTGTTGACTGATAACTGATAACTGATGACTGATAACTGATGAAATACTACCTCATAGCCGGTGAAGCATCCGGCGATTTGCACGGCAGCAACCTGATGGCTGCACTCAAGAAATCGGATCAGCAGGCTGAATTTCGTTTTTTGGGTGGAGACCTCATGCAATCACAAGGCGGTTCGATCGTGAAGCATTACAAGGAAATGGCATTCATGGGATTCATTCCGGTGCTGCTCAACCTGAGAACCATTCTCCGCAACCTTCAAGTCTGCAAGGAAGACATCCAAAGCTACAAACCCGATGCCGTTATCCTGATCGATTATCCCGGCTTCAACCTTAAAATAGCCGAATATGTCAAAACGGTTTTGAAAATACCGGTTGTCTATTACATTTCCCCGAAAGTGTGGGCTTGGAAGGAATACCGGGTGAAATCATTCAAAAAACACGTGGACAAGATGCTCTGCATCCTGCCTTTTGAAGTCGATTTTTTCAAGGAACACGATTACCCCGTCACCTACGTTGGCAATCCGACGGTGGATGCTGTGGAGCAATACAAACAAGAGAATCAAGACGATACGGAAGAACTTTTTCTTACTGAAAACAACTTGCAACAAAAACCGGTAGTAGCTTTGCTGGCCGGAAGCCGGAAACAAGAAATCAAGGACAATCTGCCGACCATGATCGAGGCCTTCAA
>MKRS01000261.1 GCA_001897035.1 Bacteroidales bacterium 45-6 | reverse complement strand
ATCGAATGCCGGAATGGCTTGGCCGCCGTGCATTTCGTTTTGTGCCGTTTCGAGCGAAATGCAGGCCAACATGCTTGCCGTTTCGATCCGTTTTGCAGGGCGCGACTCGCCGTGTCCGGCAATGAACCCGCCGTCAAGGATCTTGTCCAACGGATGCTGCACACAGGTCAGGCTCTTGGTCGGATAATAATCTTTGTCGTGGATGTGGATGTAGTTGAGCCGCACCGCCTCTTTGGCTTCGGGCGACAGCAAATAGTCATCTACGAACGGCTTGGTGGTTTCGCTGGCAAATTTCATCATCATTCCCGCCGGAGTGTCGGCGTTCATGTTGGCGTTCTCGCGTGTCACATCATTCGATTTGGTCTCGATGATTTCCAAAAACATCTCGCGAGTTTTGGCCTTACGGGCAATGCTCCGCTGGTCGCGGTAGGCAATATACTTTTTGGCGACCTCCTTGCGGGCGCTTTTCATGAGTTCCATCTCCACCATGTCTTGGATCTGCTCCACCGTCATTTGCTCTTGGCCGCGGCAGGAAACATAATCGGTGATCCGCCGAATCAGGCCTTGGTCCTCCCCCTGCTCCGTGTGCAGCATGGCCTTGCGAACGGCAGCCATGATTTTCTCTTCGTTGAATCCAACGATTCGCCCATCTCTTTTAACGACTGTGCTAATCATTTGTCTATATGTTTGATATTCTTAAAAAAATAAACCTTTTGGCTTTGCGGAGGGTAGGGAATGGTGGTTGTCAGTAAACCGTTATCGGTGAACGGCTATGTTTGTTAATGGAAATAGTTCAAGGTTCTTTCCCTTTTTCTTTTCATTATCTAAATGTGAAACCCTACCTGATACAAAGTTATTAATTTATTGATATGAAAAATAACAAGAATTGATATAAAAGGTAAACTTTTTATGATATGATAATAAAATATTGGCTTATAATCAGTGATTTAAAATTAAAAAAGGGAAACTTTGATAAAGAATTAGAATATAATATTGGATGAATTAGATAATATTTATAAGCCTGTTAATGTTGAATTGGAATGAATGAAATATGGAATAATTTACAAGGGATGTCTTGATGGCAAAAGTGGACAAGAAATCATCTGAAGGAGTGAGCAGGGCTGATATCAATGCGCGAAACATAATTCACCCAAGGGAAGGCGAGGTAATATAGGAATTGGATCACAAAACTATATAGTCAAGTGCTAAGAGGCTTATGTTCAAAGGAGTCAAAATAAATCTTTATCCACCCATAAAGTTTCCGGGGAATAGCACAAAAAGATGATCTATTTTTGCTTTCCAGAAAAAAAGAAGAAGGTGTATCTTAAAAAAGTGGGTCTATTATCATGGCGATGATGATGATGAGTAGCATATAATTCAGCCTCATAAAATATTTGAAAGGATTGAATTCCGTATCTGTTTTACGTAATAGCTTTGAGAAAATTACAACTAACCAAATGGAAGCGATCACGACAAGTACCTTGAAAAATAGGGTTCCAAAAATCCCTGTTATTACCAACATAACCGCATCTAATGAGGTGGCAACCACCCAGACAAACGTCACTCTTCTGATTTGGATCGGACTCATTACATTGTTGATTGTGGGAAAGCCTGCATTTTCGTAATCCTTGCCGTATTTGAGCATTAAAAGCCAAAAATGGGGTACTTGCGAAATGAAGAAAAAAAGTGCCATGACTATTAATCTTTCATCCAACAAATGACCTCCACCTACAACCCAGCCCACCATGGGAGGAAGTGACCCAATCACACTTCCCGGAATTACTGCAAATGCGGAGACTTTCTTTAAGGGCGTGTAGATAAGGTTGTACCACACAAAAGCTATAAAGCCAAGAAGAGCTGCTTCCCAACTGCTTCCGATATAAATCAACCATACACCCAAAATAATTTCAACAAATGACATCAGGATGACTGAGCCTGGTTTTATTGCTCCCGATGGTATCGGCCTGTTTTTAGTCCGTTGCATCAGCATGTCTTTTTTTCTCTCCTGATAATGGTTGAGGGCTGCTGAACCACAGGCTAATATAAAAATTCCTATCAGGGGAACAATAATGCGCTGGTCGATGGTTCTTGCAGCGAGAGTGAATCCGGCAAGCGTGGTCAGGGTAACAACAATCGTTATTTTTACCTTATTGAGTTCTGCCCAAAGGCGAATGTAGTGACTCATTTGAAATTTGATTAATAATAAACAGACTTAAAAAATCGAATACAATGATTTGAAAAATGGACATACAGAATAATCAACAAAAATCATGCTTTTATGTTCAATTGAAAATCTAAATAAGATTGGAATTTTATTTGTTATGTCTATTAAGCTTTATTTATTCAGGCGACATACTAATAGACGTTTTGTCTGTGTTGTCACAAATTTATTGGCAAGTGAAATTTTATATTATCAAAATCTTGCAAGGAAGAAAAATTTTGATATTTTTGTGTCTTATTGAACGATAATTAATGCGAATCAGTATTCAAAAAGTCAGATAAATAGAAGCCGGTGGCAATTTCCCCATCGTATGCACAAAAGTCCTGATGTTGATCTGGCTTTATGCGTTCTTTGAATCTTTGTTTTTTTCATTCAACCAGTTCCAGGATGATTCCATGGGCTGCCCAACTTCAACCAATATATATGGAAGTCACAATCATCTGGAACGAATAGATCTAATAATTTAGAAATGCCTTTGACAGAATTTAAACGCTATGGTACAAAGACGTGATGTTTCTTTGTAAACAATCTAATCGGCAAGGATTCCTTGCACTGGTCTGGTAAGCAAAATATACCTTAGCGGCTTTCCGTTTAAAAATGCGACATTTTATTTTTGCATTTACTTAATGCAGATATGCGTATAAATTCTTATCAATAAGCCCATTCCTCTTGGAAATCAGAATCAGGGAAATGTGTGGTAATATTCGTTTAATTTAATAATTTTCAACAGATTGAACAAATATTAAATACGCTTGTTTTATTGGCAATTAATGTTTTAACTATATAAATCAGCGAAAAGGTTCAACCACTGATTCGCACTAACTTTACTAATGAATAAATGAGGAAAAGTAAATTAACTAAGTTGACAAAAGGAATTGTCCTACTGTTGCTTACAGCTATGATGAGTGGCTGTAAAGATATGGTAGTTCTTAATTCCAAGGGTCCAATAGGCAGAAGTGAAGCAGAGCTTATCTACGTGTCTTTTGGATTGATGCTTATTGTTGTGCTTCCCGTTTTTGTGATGACCTTCTGGTTTGCCATCCGATACCGTGATTCCAACAAAAAAGCAACATACAAACCCAATTGGGCGCATTCCAACAAAATTGAATTTGTGGTTTGGACCGTGCCAATTATTATTATTGTTATTCTTTCCTTTTTGACATGGAAAAGCACAAAAGAGTTGGATCCTTACAAGCCGATCGAATCCAATGTAAAACCTCTCGAGGTAGATGTCATTTCACTTGACTGGAATTGGCTGTTTGTTTATCCGGAGGACAGTGTGGCCACGCTAAACGAATTGGTTATCGAATCGGGAAGGCCTGTAAGTTTCAGGTTGACATCCCAAACGGTAATGACTTCGTTTTTTATTCCGCAACTTGGTAGTCAGATGTACGCTATGGCAGGAATGAGAACCAGGTTGAATTTAATGGCTGATGTACCCGGAACATATATGGGACGCAATTTGGAGTACAGTGGAAATGGATACCATAAAATGAATTTCAAGGTGCTTGCTAAAACACCTGAAGATTTTAAAGCTTGGCTGAAAACGGCAAAGACTACTTCTGACACATTGACAATGGCTCAATACGAAGAAATAAGCAAACCAAAAGCAGGACACCCCGTGAAGGTATATGCTTCAATTGTACCCGATTTGTTTGATAAGGTAATGGCTCCCTTTATGGACTGGATGAATTGCCATGAAATGAAAATGGATGGATGCTCCCATGAAGGAGCATGTGAATGTTCCGATAAACAGATGGATAAATGTCATGACAAAACAGGTTGTGAGTGTCCAGATATGAAAAAAGACAGCCCCGAAATGGGAAAAAGCTGCCACGATATGGATAACAAAAAAATGGAGGATAACAAATGATTTTTGGGAAATTACAACTATCAGATATACCGTATGATAATCCAGTGATTGCTGGTGCCTTAGCCAGTTCTACTATATTGGCTCTGGTTATAATCGGATTAATCACCTATTACAAAAAGTGGGGATATTTATGGAAAGAATGGTTGACCAGTGTTGACCATAAGAAAATCGGGATGATGTACATCATCTTCTCATTGGTTATGTTGCTTCGCGGATTTGCCGATGGAATTATGATGCGCGCCCAGCAGGCGATGGCAGTTGGTGATAATCAGGGTTATTTGCCGTCGCATCACTATGACCAAATCTTTGGTGCACACGGCACCATCATGATTATCTTCTTTGCGATGCCGTTTATGGTGGGGTTGATGAACCTCGTCATTCCTCAGCAAATTGGAGCAAGGGATGTTGCATTTCCCGTACTGAACTCAATCAGTTTGTGGTTGACTGCTGCCGGCGGTGCCTTGATGATGATTTCTTTAGGAGTCGGTGAATTTTCAAATACCGGATGGACTGGAATAGCCCCCTTGTTTGAAAAAGCATTTAACCCGGGCGTGGGAGTAGATTATTGGATGTGGGCATTTCAGATAGCGGGGGTCGGCACTACGTTGGCAGGTGTCAATTTCATCGTCACCATCATCAAGATGAGGGCTCCAGGCATGACTTTGATGAAAATGCCATTGTTTACATGGACTACCATCATAACCAACGTGCTCATGGTGTTGTCTTTCCCAGTTATTACGGCAGCATTGGCATTACTGGCATGCGACCGTTATTTGGACATGCACTTTTTCACAAATGAGCTTGGAGGTAATATGATGTTGTGGAACAACTTGTTCTGGATGTGGGGACACCCTGAAGTTTACATCGTTATTCTTCCTGCTTTTGGCGTTTACTCGGAAGTAGTTGCCACTTATTCAAGGAAAAAATTATTTGGTTATAAATCATTGGTTTGGGCAACTGCTGCCATTATGCTGTTGTCGTTCACTGTATGGTTGCATCACTATTTCACAATGGGAAATACAACCGACGTGAACACTTTCTTCGGTATAACAACCATGATGATTGCCATACCAACAGGTGTTAAGATATACGACTGGCTGTTTACGATGTATCGGGGGAGAATCACGTTCTCTGTTCCGATGTATTGGACGATGGGATTTTTTGTCACATTTGTTGTCGGTGGCATGACCGGCGTGTTGATGGCTATCCCTGCTGCGGACTTTGTGGTTCACAACAGCTTGTTCCTGATTGCCCACTTCCACAATATGCTTATCCCGGGTGTTTTGTATGGTTACATGGCTGGATACAATTACTGGTTTCCAAAAGTGACGGGATTCAAACTGAATGAGAAATGGGGTAAACTTTCGTTTTGGGGTTGGGCAGTTGGATTTATGGTTGCATTCTATCCTCTCTACATTCTTGGATTTATGGGAATGCCGAGACGTATTTCGCATTATGACAATCCCGAATGGCAACCTTATTTGATAGTTGCAGCTATCGGTACATTGATTATCGGATTTGGTATATTTGCTACCTTGGTGCAATTATTCTTGAGCATCAAAGACAGAAAGAAAAATTTGGATACAACGGGAGACCCATGGAATGCTCGAACATTGGAATGGTCAACCGCTTCCCCTACACCGGAATACAATTTTGCCGTTATTCCGCATGTAAAAGAGTTGGACGATTTTATGAGAATGAAAGAAGATGGAACTGCATATAAGCAACCAGAGAAATATTTCGACATTATGATGCCCAAGAACAAACCATACGGGCCGTTAGTGGGAGCGTTTACTATCGCCTTTGGTTTTGCTATAGTATGGTATATCTGGTGGTTAGTTATCGTTAGCTTGATAGCAATAATAGCTCTCGTGATAGTAATGAGTTTTGATGATGACATGGAATACATTATCCCGGCTGAAGAAGTGAAACGTCAGGAAGATTTGCACTTTGAGAAACTTGCAATAGCGATGGCACAGTCTGATAATAAATAATAGGAGGAAAAATTAATGAAGACAGATAATTTAAGTGCTGAAACTAAAGCAATGATAAAAGCCGAACACTCCCATCACAAGGAAATTGACCTTTTCGGATTTTGGATTTACCTGATGAGTGACTTGGTGATATTTTCCGTTTTGTTTGCGACTTTTGTTGTTTTCCAACATAATTACGCAGGTGCGGCAGGCCCGAAAGATTTGTTCGAAATGCCTTATTTATTCATCGAAACAATGCTTTTGTTGTTGAGCAGCGTCACTTACGGGTTCAGCGTAATTGCGATGAATGACAACAAAAAAAGTCAAGTTCTCATTGGGTTGATTGTTACGGCTCTTCTTGGTTTGGGATTCGTAGGTATGGAAATTAATGAGTTTGCCCACATGATTGCCGAAGGTAGTAGCCCCGATAAAAGCGGTTACCTTTCCGCATTCTTCACATTGGTGGCAACACATGGACTCCACGTTTCTTTTGGCTTATTGTGGATGTTTATTTTGATTCTTCAAATTGTGAAACATGGGCTTAAGGATGGTGTCCGTTCAAGGTTAATGAGACTAAGCCTTTTCTGGCACTTCTTGGATGTAGTTTGGGTTGGTGTGTTCACAGTGGTTTACCTCATGGGACTTGTTTAAACACTATTAATCCTGGGCAAGTATTAATTCAAAATAATTATAGGAGAAAAGAAGAATGAGTCACGATCATGATAATACTGAAGTAGAAATTCACGCAACCAAGAAAGGGTATATTATTGGATTTATCTTAGCTGTGTTGCTGACATTGGTTTCTTTTGGAATGGTAATGTACAAAGAGATGTTCTCGAAAGGGTTCATATTTGCAGCTTTGTTCGGAGCAGCTATCCTGCAGATGTTGGTACATGTGTATTACTTCTTGCACGTGAACGGGTCAAAAGCTCAACGCTGGAATTTGGTGGCAATCGTATTTACAGGAATGTTGCTATTAATCTTTATTGCCGGCACCATGTGGGTGATGTACACCTTGAATTCGCGAATGATGTAAAGAACAATCTTTTTACAGATAAAAAAGAGGGTGTCCCGCAAGGTCATCCTCTTTTTTGTATGGTCAAGTTTTAAAAGAGCGCAAATTACACCAATTCTGTATTCGCTAAACAAACTATTGTTGTTCAATTATCTGGTCTAAATAGCAGAAAGAAAGAATAACCTGCTTTCAAAATTTCGTTTGAGGCATCACTGAGGTGTCCCTTAAATTTTCTTATATGCAAATCTGCTGTGATTTTAAGGGTTATGAAAGTATAAATGATATATTTGCAAAATAATGTTAATCACTGTCAACATTCGACCGTGATTGTGCATCATCTATTTTGAAAACAATATGACATACCCTAAAAACGAACAGCAGCTGATCGAAAAGTGTAGGGCAGGTGAATCGTGGGCTCAGAAAGCAATCTATGAGTCGTATGCACCTGTTATGCTGGCTGTTTGTCTCCGCTATTTGGGCGAAAGGGAAGCTGCAAAAGATGCCCTGCAGGAAGGGTTTATCAAACTGTTTGGGAACATTGATTCCTTTGCTGGGACAGGGAATTTTGGAGGTTGGGCGAGGCGGATTTTTGTGAATGCTTGTTTGGAACACATGCGAAAGGATCAGGCATACAACCTCACGGAAACGATTGACAACCACCTGAATGTATTGGCCGAGGAAAATGAAGATGGCGTCAAGAAGCTATCAGCGGATGAATTGATCGCTTGCATAACAAAATTGCCGAAGACACACCGGGCTGTGTTCAATTTGTTTGCCATTGAAGGGTATTCGCATCAGGAAATAGCTGGGATGTTGCATATCACCGAAAGCACTTCACGCACATTTTTTTCCAGAGCAAGAAGTACCCTGAAAGAGATGGTCGAAAAATTAAATAAACGCTAAAACAAAGGGTTAGAACTACGGATGAGTCAGATCAATGACATAAAAGACAATGGCAGCCTTGATCCATTTTCAAGCTATTTTCGTGAACAGCTTCGGGATTATCCCGTGGAAGTGGACGAAAGCTTGTGGAATGATTTGGAGAGGCGGATAGCCAACGGAGAAAATATTCGGAAAAGGATTTCTCCGATCTGGTGGTTCTCCGGTGTGGCTTCTGTCGCTGTGGTCTTGCTTTTGTTTCTATTTCTTAAACCTGAAAAAGGAGAAAAATCTGCGCCCTTAGTTGCCACCTCTGGTAGCACCAATAGTCCAAAGCCGATAGATGTAACGGATACCATTCCAAGTGATAAGAATGCCGATGCACTTTTTGCTTATACCAAACCGAAAAAGTCAACAAGCACTTTCAATCGAGTTCAAATTACAGCAATTGACTCAAACGTCCATATTCGGCTTGAGCCCCGGAAAGAGGTGCACGTAAGTGAAAAACGCAGCGATGATCTCACGAATGGTTCTCCCTCTGGCGCAAGCAAGAAGGACGAAATTTCAAACAAGCCATTGAATACAGAAAGCAAAGTGATTGAGGGCAGGCTATTGAGTGAAATAGAGTCAGCCAAAACGACTGCCGGCAATTGGTCGCTGGCGCTAAATACTGGAACAGGAGCAGCTTCCATAAATAGCTTCACCCATTTCGAGCCAGATATGAGTAGTGGCTTTCCAACTGATGGCGGTAATTTAGGTTCGGAAAAGAAGAACTTCATGCCTCCCTTGTCATTCGGACTCACTTTTCGGAGAAATTTTTCTAACAAGTTGGGTATAGAGACAGGAATTATCTACACCTATTTACGTACTAAGATACATTCATCAGGTAGTTCGCCAGCTACATTAGACCTTCATTACTTAGGAGTTCCTCTGAATTTGTCATATAGCCTCTGGAAGATAAACCAATGGGAAATTTATTGGTCGGCCGGAGGAATGGTGGAAAAGGGAATCCGGTCGAGATATACCACCCATTCATCTGCAAAGGATGAGTCCATTCGGGGACTTCAGTGGTCGGTGCAAACTTCGCCCGGGATATCGTATATGCTGAAGAAACCAATTGGATTGTACCTGGAACCGAAATTGTCGTATTATTTTGACAACAACCAACCTCTGAGCATCCGCACCGAGCATCCTTTTGTGTTAGGGATCAACGTTGGATTGCACTACGATTTCTAATAAAAGTGAATCAATACAACGAATATAACAACGTCATGAAAAAAGCAATCTTATTTCTATTGGCTGCAATCACCAGCCTGTCTTTTATCGGCTGCGACAATGCCTCCGAAGACAATGTGACCAGCCAAAAGGTGGGCGACACCATTCAGATCGGATACGGACAAGTCTATCTGGACAAGGAGAATGGTTACAGTCTGAAATTTTCGAAAGTGCAAGATGGTAGATGCCCGGCAAATGCAGACTGTTTTTGGGAAGGAAACGCCAAGGTTGATCTGGACTTGGTGACAGCAGAAAAGCAACATCATTCGTTCTCGCTCAACACCAGTTCCATCTTCACCACCGATACGATCATCAATCATTTATCGTTCAAGTTGTTGAGTGTGATGCCTTATCCCGGTATTTCAAACCAGGTGGTGGAACAATCAGATTACGCCATCAAGGTGATAGCTAAGAAATTATAAACTTTAAGAACAAGCGACATGAAAAATTATTTTTCCCTTTTTCTCCTGATTCCGCTACTTATAGCGTGTTCCCAATCGGAGGAATCTGATCCAGTGGAGTCAGCCTCTGCCATCTCGTTGCCTTCCCATCTGAAATCCCGTGTGAGCCAGGACAACGAATTTGCCTTCGATTTATTGAAAAATACAATCAAGAATAATGCCAATGAAGACAACGTGTTTATTTCCCCCCTGGGCATTAGTTCCGCATTGGCCATGATCCGCAACGGAGCCGTTGGCGATACAAAGACGGAGATGAACACCACCCTCAAAATGAGCGGCCTGTCGGATTCCGAGATCAATGAATATTACAAGATCATGCAAAATTCATTGTTGACGGTGGATCCAAGCACCAAACTGAGTTTGGCGAATTCTATTTGGTCCAGGACTGGATTCTCCGTAAAGTCTGACTTTTTGCAAACAAGCAAGGATTATTTCAACAGTGAAGTCCGAGAACTTGACTTCGGGCAGCCAACAGCCCTTGAAACCATCAACAACTGGTGCGCCCAAAAAACCAATAATTTGATAAAAGATGCACTGGATAGGATTTCGAACGATGCCATGATGTACCTTATCAATGCAATCTATTTCAAAGGCATTTGGAAAAAACAGTTCGACAAGAAAGCCACTACCGAGAAAGATTTTTACTCCGAAGCGGGTGCCATCTCAAAAGTCAACATGATGAATCTTGCCGACACGATTCCCTATTTTGAGAACGATCTATTGCAAGCCATCGATCTGCCTTATGGAAACGGAGCATTCAGCATGACACTGATGTTACCCCAATCAGGAAAAACAACGGCAGACATCCTCGGCAACCTGGATCTGGACCAATGGAATCTGATCCTAAAGGGTTTCGGCGACAAAAAAGTGAATGTGTTTCTTCCTCGCTTCACCACGAAAAACAAGTTCGAACTCAAGCCCGTGATGCAAGATCTCGGAATGAAATTGGCCTTCACCGATGCTGCAGATTTCTCAAACATAGCTAATGCAGATTTGCAGATTTCCAGGATTTTACACAGTACCTACCTCGATGTCAACGAAGAGGGAACGGAAGCTGCAGGTGTTACTATCATCGAAATAATAACAACATCCATTATCGATAAATCGCTTATGTTTTATGCGAACAAACCTTTTGTGTTTGCGATAAGAGAAAAAAGTACGGGAGCTATTCTGTTCGAGGGAAAAATAGGGAAACCTGGCTTGAATTAGGGAAAAGCGGTATTTGCGGTATCTTCACCACCGATATGCTGATCGGCAATTTATCGTTCAAGCTGTCGAGCGTGATGCCTTATGCGGTATTTCAAACCAGGTGGTAAAACAACAGGACTACGTCATATAACTAATTTACAAATAAAAAAAACGCTGAAACATGAAACATAATCTTTATATTATATGTCTTCTGGCAATATGCTATAGCTTAATCTCTTGCGACAAAAGCGAGATTGATCATGAAACCGAGTACAATAATAGTTATTCTAAATGGCTTGCGTTCAGGAAGTCGTCACAAAACAGTTATTCATATCGTGCGAGTGATTTTTCTGAGATATCGGTGGCAAGAACAAGAATTAATGTTACAAATGGTATCGTAACGAGACGCGAATTTGAATGTATCAGATACTATCCAAGTAATGATACCGTTAAATGGGTTGAGAAGAACATGGATGAAATCAATACGCATAATGACAGAGAAGCTACAAAAGCTATAACATTAGACCAGATATACCATGACGCAAAAACCGAATGGTTAGTAAAGAGGGATGGCATGAATATTATTTTCACCACAGATAGCCAAGGGATAATATCTACGTGTGGCTATCAAGAAGACAACTGCCCAGATTGTTCTTTTACAGGGGTTCATATTGATGAAGTTAGAACTTTATATTTAATGGAAGATTAACAATCCATTATTTCAACAATGTCCATTCCATTTCTGCCTGGTTGCAGGAAAGACGAGGATAATTTTTCATGAAAGTCGAGTTGTCGTATAAATTTTTGTACGTAGATAATAAGAAGGTATTGGATATTATAGTATGGTAAGTAAATCTTATAGATAAAAAAGACTATTAAAAGAAACTACTTTTTCTAATTTCTGTAAAGTTATTGTTCTCGGAAATATTCTATCTTTGCACTGACAATTTTTTTTTTAATTATTAATCAACGAATGTTATGCAAAGAAAACGTGCAATGAACGTTCAGGCGATCCGCTTCAAGCAATTCTCAAGAAAAGCTTACAGCGTGTTCAACAGCCTGCACAGGGTGGTCAACACCGGCGTTGTATCGACCAGCGTGCTTTTGTTTGCAAATGCAGGAAACGATTTGATCGGAAATGCGAAGAATGGCTACATGCCTTTTGAGCCGCAGGGTCTCGATCCAGACGAACTTCAGGCATTTGAAAACGAACTGCTCTTGGCGACAACAGCCTTGGCCGCACAAGCATCGGCAAATGTAGGCCCCGTCCAGCGGACAGCCTTTCAGGATGAACCAACT
>MKRS01000260.1 GCA_001897035.1 Bacteroidales bacterium 45-6 | reverse complement strand
CTTGCGGTATTCTTTCCAAATCTCAGTCTGTATGTCGGACGAGTTCAAGTTGGTTGACAAGGGATAGCTGCCCAAGTTGCGGGCTTTTCTCACTTCGTTCAACAAGGCGATGGCGCGTTGGGGATCGGAGTCTTTCAAGCATTCTGCCGCAATATAAAAAGCCTCAGTCATTCGGATCATCGGATAGAGGTTGTTGTAGGAGCTATTGTCATAAAACCACAACTTGCACAAATATTTTTTCTCTCCATCAATCTGGTAGCCTTTCAAGAAGCGGTAGTCGTTGCCATAGGCCTTGCTATCTACCTCGTAGATTTCACGGGCTTTGATTTCAGAGGGGCTGAGACTTGACGTACCTCCTATTGCTTTGAAGTAGAAATTGGCAATGTCTTTCCAAGTATTTATCTTCAATTGAAACAGAAATTCGGGTGTGAAGGCATGGTCGGTTTGGTAGTCTTGGGCTGCTTCTACAGCCGTCACATCCACCCATCGGAAGGGGCGGTTGCTGAGCACAGTGTTTTCGGGAACTGCAATAATCTCGTTGGCATATTTGAGGGCATTCGCCTTGTCGCCCATCCACAGATAGGCACGGGCCAATGATGCTACCGCCGCATAATAGTTGAAACGGGAGATTCTCGATGAACGGAACAGATATGGGGTTGCACTTGTCCTGATCGAGTCGGAGCTGAGTTGCCTGCGGGCTTCCAGCAGATCGTCCACGATCAATTGCATGGTGGCTGAGACGCTTTTCTGGGGTACTATTTCAGGCGAATATTGGGTGATGTAGGGAACCCCGTTAGCATTCGCATCCATGGCTGGGCTGGCGGCATACAGCCTCATCATCTCCAAATGTAAGAAGCCGCGGAGCCCCAGTGCCTCCCCTTTATACACATGGTAACTGTTGGTGCTGAAAATAGTGCTGTCGGCCTTGTCCAAATTCCGCAACATCACATTCAGGTTGGCGATGCACTTGTAGGTGCTGCTCCAAATGCTGTCAATCTGAACCCGGGTGCCCGCTTCCGTATAATTGAACTCCGACGGATACCTCCATTTCCCGTTCACGTCCACGTCGTAGCTGTGCGACAGCACCTCGGTGAGGCCAATCCCCATCTGAAGCCCGTACATCTTTTGGTCAGTCATTGCTGTATATACGCCAGTCAGTTGGTCTTTGTATCCGTTTTCTGTCTTAAAATGATCTTCTTCCTTAATCTGCGACTTAGGGCTCACATCGAGCCAGTCGTTGCAAGAAGACATCGAGCCGACCAACAACGCCGCTGCAATGAATGCCTTGAACTTGCTCTGTTTTATATTTGTCATCATATCCACTTGTGTTTTTTAGAATGTTGCTTGTATAGAAAATGAAAATGTGCGGGCAAACGGGTAGTCGGTACCCCTTTCCGTCTTCACCGAGGAAATGACAAACAAGTCGTTGGTGTAGGCGGAAGCACGGAGGCGTTCCAAGAAGGAATGCTTCATGAAGGCACAATCACGGAAGTCGTAATAGACACTTATCGAATTCAACGAAAACAGGTTGTAGTCTTCCACAAACCGCGAAGTCGGATTGGTAACGGATTGGTTGGTGATGGATTTGTAGAGTGCCACGTCACCCGGTTTCTGCCAGCGGTCGGTGAAAACCCTTTTATCCACGTTGTATTGCAAGGCAGCATTTTCCACTTTGTCCACCAAGGTCTGGTTGTATATCTGACCGCCCCATCGATAGCCGCCCGAAACGGAAAATCCCCAATTGCTGATTTCGCCGTTGAACCCGATGATGCCGTTGTATTTTGGTTGGGCATCGCCACAAACCACCTGATCCTTCACATCGTAGTTGTTGGTGATGGTGCCATCCCTCTTGACGAAAATCTCCTTCCCAGTTTGGGGGTCGATACCCAATGACTTGACCGCCCATATTGCGTTCATCGATTGTCCTTCGAAATACTTCACGGCCGGAGCGGATGTCACGTTGGCATCCTGCTTGTCGTTCCAGGCACGCAACCCGTTGGAAATTTCCTTCAATGTGTTCGTGTTGTGGGCAATGCTTCCATATACATTGATGTAGTTGCGTTTCTTGTCGTACAGCTTGTAGTTGAGGTATGCCTCAATACCCTTGTTTTCGACTTTTCCCAAATTGGCTACATACGAAGCAAATCCAAGCGCTGTAGGAAGAGACACGCTGGTAATCATTCCATCGGTGTTGGACACATACCAATCGAAGCGCCCCGACAAGCGGTTGAAGAATGTAAAATCAACCCCGATGTTGGTATCGAACTTTTCTTGAAAATGCAAGTTCTCGTTAGCCAAACCTTTCACATAAGAGCCTACCAAACCGTCGTAGGAGGAATTGCTGTAATAGACAAAAGTGGGCAAGGCATCATAAGAGCTAAAACCCTGGCTTCCAGTGTATCCATAAGAAGCTCTCGCCTTAAGCCTGTTGACGATGTGGCTCCCCGCCAAGAACGCTTCGTTGTGAATGTTCCATCCACCGCCGATAGACCAGAATGAATTCCAGCGGTTGCTGCGGCCTGCCTCGGAAGATCCGCTCAGGCGGTAGTTCCCGTCGAAGAGATATTTGTTGTCAAAGGAATAGTTGACGGAAGCCAATGCACCGCAGCTGCGGGATATCCCCTCTGTGCCTCCAGGACGGCCATTTTTTTGGTATTGGAGTGCCGCACCAATGTCGGTAATCTTGTCGCTTGGATACCCTTCCGCTGTTATGGACTCATTGGAATAGGTGTTGTCGCTCAGATTGACTTGACCATTGAAGAACAGCAAATGTTTGTCCCTTGTGAGGGAATAGCTAATGCCGGCATCAGCATTCAAGTCGAGGTGTTTGCCACTGGCCTGGTAGTGCAATCCTTTGCGGTATTCGTCTGTATAGGTGGCGAAATCGGTATGGTCGGCAGACTCGAACACGTCCTGCGATGTCAACTGACGAAAGATGCCAAGACGGCCGGTGAGCTTTAGGTTTTCAGCCAACTGCCACTCCAGATACAAATTGTTGGTGATGTTGGTATAGGTTGCATTGTTGATGGTGTTCAGCGTCGTGTTGTAAATCGGGTTATAGTAGTCCCCCACTTTCCCATCGTTGTCTGTATATTTGTAACTTTTCACCACGTTGCCATTATCGTCGCGGATACGGCTGTAGGGATTCATCTGGGCATAAGTGGAATAAAGTCCCCAGGGCGACTCGTTGATGCTGTTGTAATCGATGGTGAGCTTGTCCCGGAAAAGGAAGTTCTTGCTACTGCGGTAAGAAAGAGTTATTCCTCCCGAAAAGGTGTCGCGGTTGGACCCTTTCATCACCCCTTCCACATTGTTGTAGGAGAGGTCCACACCATAGACCATCCCGGAGTTGCCACCTTCCATGTGCAAGGAGTGTTTCTGCCCCACCCCCGTGCGGACGGGTTGTGCCAACCAGTCGGTATCAACCCCTTTGAGTATTTCCATCAGTTTGTTGTTGTAAGTCTTGTCAAGCGTTATCTGGCTCAGTGCGTTCGATGGCGTAGCTGTATAGAGTCCAGCCATGCGTTCCACTTCCAGTTTTTGGGATGCGTTGGTGAGGTCGTAGCTGCTCAGGTCGGGAGTGGAAACATTGGCATCCCCAGTATAGGTGAACCGGAGTTTGCCTTCGGCCGGACGTTTGGTTTCCACCACAATCACACCGTTGGCGGCTTTAGCACCATACATGGCCTTGGCTGTGGCATCCTTAAGAGTCGTCACACTTTCTACCAAATTTATGTCCAAATCCATGATCTTGCTCAATCCGGTTTCGAAACCGTCTAAGATGAAAAGCGGTTGGTTGGCGCTCGAAGCGTATTCCCCCTGCACGTCCGAGATGGTGGAGCTACCGCGCATCTGGTAATTAGGCATTGTATTGGGATTGGATCCAGAAGCCAAATTTTCGATCTGGATGAACGACGGATCTATGTTTTTCAAGCTTTGAAGCAGGTTTTGGTTGCCTACCCTGCGCAAATCTTCCCCTTTCACCGTGGTAACGGCGCCGGTAAACGTATTCGCATTACGGGTGAAAGCTCCGTTTACCACCACTTCGTTGATCGACAAGGAATTGTCTTCCATCACCACTTTCAACTCGTTGCCGCGGAAAGGGACAGTCAGCTTTTTTTGCCCGATAAACGAGAAGGTAATCTTTTCAACCTTCACGCCATCGGGAATATCTATATCGAATTCCCCATCGGCACCACTGATGCCACCCAAATTGCCGGCATCAGCCACAATGTTGACTCCAGGCAAGGGATTGCCCTTTTGATCGATGACAATCCCCGAGATTTTTCGTTTGGAATTGACCGACTTGTCCGAATAGATAGTCACAAAGATGTTCTTGATTTTGTAGGCCAACGAAAACGGGGATATAATTTCCCGGATAGCCTCATCCAAAGGCTTGTTTTTGATGGACACGGTCACCTTGTAGCTCTGGATCTCGTCGTAAGTGAAAAGGATCTTGTACTTCGACACCTGCTCCACTTTCTTCAACACCGAAGGCAGCGGTTCGTTCTTACACTCTAAGGTCACACGAGGGAGTCCTTCTTTGGGAGTTTGCGCAAGGGCATTTCCCCGGGAACCAAACATAACCAGAAGCACGACAACCGCGAGCTTCCAGAACGAGGTCCTACTTGAATCAATTAAAGGTTTCTTTTTTTCCATATAGACTAATCGTAGAAATAAAACATAAATCATGAAATCCATACGTATAAATAATATTTTAGTCCCTTTTTCAGTAAAATGAATATCATTTAGAAAGCAGAAAACTAAAAAAACACTCATTTTATAACAGACAATTCACATTTGCAATACCACGAAAGGGGTATTTTTCAAAAAAGAAGCCAGACACGCAGTTTTAAACGCAAACCATTGAATATAAATAAAATAAAAAAGGCAAACTTGGTGAAGTTTGCCTTTCGAGGATAAATTAATTCTTAAAAAAGAGAATCAGCTATTTTTTTTGTCGTCGATTGAAATTTTATTCCCGCTTTTGGAGGCATGGAGAAACTTGAACTCGTTCAGATTTTCCATCACTTCTTGAATTCCAGCATTCCGATTCACCACAAAGTGCATCCGGTAGGACATCAGGGAAGACTTTTCTATTTCTATATCCACGTTATACCAGCGTCCAATGTCGGACAGCACTTCTCCGAGCGGCACATTGTCGTAGTACAAGAATCCGTCTTTCCACTGGATATAGTATTGGGGATCAATATCCCTTATTTCCAGCGTTTTGTTTTTCACCGAAACGTCTTCGCTTGGCAGCAGGCGGATATTCTTCTTCAAGTTGGGCACGTCCACCACCACCACTCCTTCTATCAGGGTGACGTGCGGGTCGCTGCCTTTGTAAGCCTTGACATTGAATTCGGTGCCATAAACGCGTGTGCTCAGCTTCTCCGTCCTCACCACAAAAGGCCTTTCCGGATTTTTGACGACCTTGAAGTAGGCTTCTCCTTCGAGGCTGACAATACGTTCCGTGCCTTCAAACTTTGTAGGGAATGTGAGCTTGCTGCCAGCATTCATTATCACCTGGGTGCCGTCGTTGAGCACCACGAGGTAGTCCTTCCCGTAGGAAGTTTGGATGGTGCGGGTTTCCGGGTGTAGAGCTTTAGCTTGGGTGAAGTCGGCTTTCCGGGAGTCTATTTTCACCCCGGGCAGAGGATCCGATATTTCTTTTTGAGCAGACAAAACATGCTCTTGTTCACCGGCTTGCATGGTAACGGCAGTTTCCGTGTGCTGCGCCAAGAACACGGTGACGGGACGATTATCCAGATAATTGTCATACAGACGAACTACGAGCAAGATCAAAGCCACCGCAGCCACGCCTGCAGCGATCCCGAGCAAGAAGTAGCGTTTCTTCTGCAACCGCTGGTCGGTGGCTGCCGGGATACTCTTCGGAACGCTTCGCTGGAGATTAGCCCATTGCTGGTCAATGTCAGGCTCCTCGAAAGTTTTCCGAAGCATAGCCTGCCTGCATTCAAACGCCAATAGAGTATCAGAAAGAAAGGCTGAATCTTGCGGCTGATCTGTATTTTCGCTCGTTCTCGACATAACGGTGGTTTGTATCAATTAATACGTTGTAAACTCAAATTTAGTTACTTCCTTTTTTATAATTCACTGAAAATTCTTTCCGGATAATCTCCAAGCCTTTCATCACATGTTTCCGGATGCCGCTCTCACTCATCTCGAACATGTCTGCCATCTCCTTGTACTTCTTCTGGTGAAGATAGTTTTGCTCCATAATCATCCGCGTCAAGGCAGGCAAGCCCTCGATAATTTCCATAATCCGTTTGATCCGTTTTTCGGATTCCATCCACGACTCGTCGTCCATCTCCGAGGCCAATCTTTGGTGTTCCCGGATGTAGGAATCCTCCACCTGCGTATGACGAATGTTGTCGATGCAAGCGTTGCGAATCCGGTTGAACATATAAGCGTGGAGGGTTTCCGGGATGATCTCCCCGTCCTTTTCCCACAAATGCCTGAACGCATCGCTCACAATGTCTTTGCATATCTCCGGGTCCGAAATAAAATGCAGCGCATAGTAATAAAAACGAGAATAGTTCTCCCGAAAAAACTTTTCAAAAAATTTTTCCTTAAAAGAGAAATCACGATCCCGACTCTTCTCAACTTCCATAATTCACCTTTAAATCTTTCCCATTTAAAAGATTGCCAAACCAAACGGATAAAAATTTATCCGCCAAGAGCCATTTGCCATGCCGTCGGGCAAAGATACAAAATCTCGGCATAAAACCGAATCTATCAGAAACAGTTAGCTTGCTGAGTCGTATTTTTTTGTTGCGTAGAAGATGCCTGCGAACGCTATCCCAGTGCCTATCAGCACAAACTCAAGAAGCAATCCAAATAGCGAATTTTACATGATTTTGAAATTTAACTTTTACAATACACCTTCAATTTGCTTTAAAATACGAAATATTCTTACTTTTGTCCAACAAAACGGATCTGCTGGCAAAACCGGGCTTGCTGAATTGAACTGGCTTTGCCTCGATTACCTAAACGGACAAAACATGAACAAGATCAAAGGAGTGATTACGGCAGTAGAATCTTCGCCCAACATTTCGCTGGTCGATATTGAGGCTTACGGGAAGCGCTTTTCCTCCCTCATCATTGACACCCCGGCCAATGCCGCCTACCTGACGCCGGGCAAGGAGGTGTATGTGCTGTTCAAGGAAAGCGAAGTGTCGATTGCGAAAGGCCGGACAGGCCTTATCAGCATGAACAACGTGCTCGAGGTGACGGTCTCCAAACTTTCAAAAGGAGATGTCCTGGCGCGCCTCGAACTCGATTTCGCAGGCGTCCCGGTGGTCTCGGTCATTACTACCCGCTCGGCCGAAAGGCTCGGACTGCAGGCAGGCGACAAGGTGGAAGCCCTGGTGAAGTCGAACGAGATCACATTGATGGAGGCGTAACGATATGGATCAATCGTTTGTTGAAACACTGAAGCTGACCTTCGAAATATCCTTGGTCACCACGGCTATCCTTTTTTTCCTAAGCATTCCTTTGGCATATTACCTGGCCTATTCCAAAGCCCGCTTCAAACACCTGATCGAAACATTGGTGAGCTTGCCACTGGTGCTCCCCCCCTCGGTGTTAGGATTCTACCTCCTGCTCGTATATAGCCCCGCCCACCTACCGGGAAGCTACATCCAAAACGGATTAGGCATCCAATTGGCCTTCTCCTTCCTCGGGATTGTCATCGGATCTGTCCTTTTCAGCCTCCCGTTCATGGTGTCGCCCATCCAGGCAGCTTTCGAGAGCCTACCAGTTTCGCTGAAAGAGGCATCTTATTCGTTGGGCAAATCAGGGACATACACCCTCATCCGGGTGTTGCTGCCCAACATAAGGCCCGCCCTGATGAAGGCCCTCGTGTTGACATTCGCCCACACCATCGGCGAATTCGGTGTGGTACTGATGATCGGTGGAAATATTCCGGGAAAAACCCGGGTGGCTTCCATCGCCATCTACGACGAGGTGCAATCGCTTAATTTCGGTGTGGCACACCAGTATGCACTCGTTTTAGTCTCCATTTCGTTTGTCATTCTCCTGACAATTCATGCTCTCAACCGCAAAACTAATAAGCACATGATGTGATGATCGAGATCGACGTAAAAAAGAATTTACAGACTGCCAACGGACCGATGTGTCTTTCGTTGAAAATGAATCTGGAAAAAGACAGCTTGTATGCTGTTTTTGGTAAATCGGGTGCTGGCAAAACAACCCTTTTGCGGATGTTGGCGGGGCTCACCTCTCCCGACGAGGGCTTGATTCGGGTCAACGGCCTGCCGTGGTTCGACAGCAGCCGGAAAATCAACTTGAAGATCAAGCACCGCAACATCGGCTATGTGTTTCAGGACTATGCCCTGTTCCCGAACATGACCGTTCTTCAAAACATCGAATATTCGCTCGACAAAAGCAACCGAGCCCTGAGCAAAGAAATAATCGAGGTATTCAACCTCGAAAAATTGGTTCACCGCAAGCCCGATATGCTTTCCGGAGGGCAACGCCAGCGAGTGGCTTTGGCGCGCGCCTTGGTGCGAAAGCCCCATATCCTGCTGCTTGATGAACCCCTTTCGGCTTTGGACAACGAGATGCGAAACCGACTCCAAGACGAAATCCTCCATGCCCACCGGGAGTTCCATGTCACCACCCTCCTCGTGAGCCACGACATCCCCGAAGTGTTCAAACTTTCCGACTGGGTGTATGTGCTTGAAGGCGGTGGAATATCCAAACAGGGAAAGCCATACGATGTGTTCACAAAGCACAAGATCAGTGGCAAATTTCAATTCGTCGGCGAAATCCTCAAGATAGAGAAAGACGATGTGGTACATATTGTCACCCTGATGATAGGCAACAGCTTGGTGAAGGTGATTGCCGACGAAGACGAAGCCCGATCATTCCGAATCGGCGAGACGGTGATCGTCTCCTCCAAGGCCTTCAACCCAATACTTTCGAAACTCTAACAAAAGCTTTGCGAATAGCGTCCAGATGCAAGCATATTATGCCCTGTTCGGTCCAGTTGTATTCAAAACTGAGTTTTTCATCTGCCATTTTGGGTGATGTTGCATTCATGCCGAATGCATGACGTGACCTTGATGTGTGATTAATGCGCCGCAAAGCTCGTTTTTTTTCTTTGGGCTACGGCAGCGGACAGGGCAAAAAGTGAGCATAAAGAAAGTCAGCCTTGCTTCTTTGGAATGCAAGGCTGACTTGTTGGTCGCGATATTAAGCTTTAAAATATCCTTATCTTGATAGAGATCGGCTATTGATTATCATTGTTTACAATTAATTTGACAGTATAAATAGTGTTGCTATACACTTTTATCATGTAAATGCCAGCCGGAAGGTTGTGGTTGAGTATGACGGTGTTTTCGCTGTTGTTATTTTGTTTGCTATATATCAGCCTTCCGTTCAGGCTGAAGATTTCAATCTTGTCGATAGGGTATTGGTATTGTATGAGCGTCTCTTTCCCGGGTATCATTGGATTGGGATATACACTGACTTTTTGTTCGTTACGGGATGATGTAATGTCAGTTACGGAGCTTTTCAAACTAAGTAGGATTTGTTTGAAATGGCGTTGTATGAATCATTGGTGAAAAATACCACATAATATTTGCCAGGGGTTCGGGGTTGGTTGTCTGCGCTAAACGAAGCGGTACCTTTAGATTTTCCACCAACATACGTGTAATTTAATAGCGGGTCAACATTGGGGTTGTCGCCTTCATGATAGATACCTAACCAATCTTTTGCGTTGCCAGGCCCATCGGCAAAGGTTACTGAAATCAGGTCTCCTAAATCGTATTCGGCTTGGTTGGTGCTGATGGTTGCAATCGTGTCGCCTACCGAAAAGAAGACGTCATCACCGATGTTGGTGTATCCGTTGTTGAGAAAATAGCGGGCGAAATAATAGCCTTTGGGCAAATTGGCAAAAGAGTATGTTGCAGAGTCGGCTGTGATGTATTTGTATGCTGTGGCAGTTACATCTTTGGGTTCCTGAGCAATTTTATAAATTCCCAGCCAATCGGTGGCATTCGCCGGAGCAGATTTTACGGTGATATCTACTTTGTCGGTGAGCTTAAATTCAGATTTTGCCATACTCACAAGAGGAACTCTTCCGACGTAAAAATAGACTCTTGGAGCAATTTCGTGGTATCCGTCGTTTTCAAGGAATGCTGCATAGTATTCTCCGGAAGAACTCAATGTGAAATTCAATGTTCCTGCTTTGAGCGAGCTGCTGCTCACGTATGCCCATCTGGTGGATGGTGTGCCACCTCCTGGAGTTTGCCCTTTTTTATAAAGGCCAACCCAGTCGGTAGTATTTCCAGGTCCGTTTTGATAATCAACTGCGATTTTCTCATTCGGCTGAAATGCGTTTTTGTTCAATTTTAAGGAGGGAGTACCCGTTGAGCCATTGATGACAACAAACGATACCGGATCCGACCATTTTGACCAGTTAAGCGCACGGTCACGATGACGTACCCTCACATACCAAGTACCATTTGTCAGGGATTTGGCTTGGGGCGTAAAACTGAAAATGTCTATGTTCTTATTTGCATCCACAGTTTCCCAGACATCAGTGCCTTTTCCATACCAATCTTCATAGTCTCTGATTAGATCGATACCAACACTTGAAAAGCTGGTGGAAGAAGCCACCTGAAACTCGGTGGAGTTGTAAGGTTGCTCCGAATTAGTGGCGTATGGTGAACTAATGAAACTATAAGGCAATTCAACATCACCGGTAGGGGTGTTGGTGATAGATGGTGTCTGAGGAATTTCCAGTCCACGGCTTACATAAAAACTATCAATGGGTGTGCTTTCTTCCCACACAAATTTATCCAGGTTGCCCCAATCGTTTATGCGGGTAGTATATCCTACCGAATAAGATGTTACCTTGGCGGTGTTGGTATTGTCGTTTATTTCCACTATCTGATAAGCCCACCGGGTAATGGTTTTTTGTACATCGTCGAAATCTTGTTCGGTTGACATGCCCCAATACTGATCCCAGGCAGTGCCGCCAGAAATAATGTTGTAAACCGGAGCATTTTTGTCCTGACCGCGGGCATATAAATGGTGGTGGGCACCTATAGCCAGAAACATTTTGGGAGATTGTATCAGGATAGGATAAGCCGTATTTCTGTACCAGGTTGAAATGTCCCCGACGTATTGCTCAGCCTGATAAGGCCGGTGTCCGGCAGACACAATCCATTGAATGGAAGGGTCTTTGTCGGCCTCGCTAATGACTTGCTGTAGCCAAGCTGTTTGTGCTGTGTTTTCGGTAGATCCCGCCTCGGTGTTGAGATTGATGACGAGCAGTTTGCCAGCTTGGTATGCGTAATAGTTTTCGGTGTTGCTTTTCACTTTATACATGACCGAATCGTAATGAAAATGATTGTAATACGCATTCAGTTTCAGCGTTCCGTAGGTCTCGTGGTTGCCAATAATGGTTGACATGCCAATGTAAGGCGAAATGTAGCCTGTTTTTTTGAAAAGGACGTTTTCGTAGTGGTCCAGTGTCCCAACATCTACTTGGTCGCCCACGCTGATGGTGGAGGAAATAACGTCCTGTATGGGTGCTCCGTATTTATGCTCGATAAATCGTTTGGCTTTCACAACCAGGGAATCGTATCTTGGTTCATCTTTTAGCTGGTTGTCGCCTAAAATTAAAAAACGAGTAATTCCGTTGTGCGCCGAACCTCCTGCTTCGGGATAAGTACGGAAATTATACACGGGCGATAAGTATCCGCTGTCATTGCTGATTTGGTAGTAATAGGTAGTATTGGCTTCCAAGCCGGTTAGTTGAACCGAACTGTAAATGTAGTTCTGGTCATATCCATTATCTGACCATATCTTACTGTCTGCCGTTTTGGAGAAATCCATATTGGCTACATTTTTCCCATAATGGATCGTAAAGTTTTTTTCGACATCCGATTTCCAATTAATATAAATCCCATTTGGAGACGGAATCTCAAGATAAGGTTTCAGAACTGTTGCAAAACAGCTTGGCAACAGGCTACCCAAGAATAAGAATAATAGTACAATTTTTTTCATTTTAAAAAATAGCTTAAATTTTGTGCAAAGGAAGCTCACTCTTATTACACTCAATGACTATTTGCATGAATAATAGGTGTAGTATTTGTTACGGTTTTCCCCAATTTATTGCCTTGTGATGATAAAAACATAAAATCAGATTTTGTCAACTTCAAAACAGGCTATCCCTCGAAATT
>MKRS01000259.1 GCA_001897035.1 Bacteroidales bacterium 45-6 | reverse complement strand
TAGAAAGATTTATTTTCTACAAACATACGACTCCATTCGGAGTCAAACAAAGTGGCTATGAGCCAGTTTTATATTTGATTTAGAGAGAATTTACTTAATTTTTCAAGAGCTTAATGGCTCTTCTCCACGGAGAGGGATGCGTGCGAAGGTGATGTGAGTATATCAAAAAAATCGCTTCCTCAAGTTACCTGAAAAAGGTCTTGGAGAAACGATTGTTTGTCTATGTGCTTATTGTGAGAAGCCTCCTATTTCAAGACAATCTCGTCTTTTCTTATCTTTAAATCGCAGTAGTGGCAGCGCAGTTCGAGGTTGTCATGGTCTGTCACTTCGAGCCGGGTTTTCATGGGCTCGTTGTTGGTGATACATTTCGGATTGTTGCATTTCACAATGTCTTCTATTGTGTTTGGCAAACTCAGTTGTTTTTTCTCTACAACTTGGTAGTCGCGGATGATGTTGAGGACAGCCTTTGGGGCGATAATGGCGATCTTGTTGATCTCCTTATCTTCAAAGAACTTGTCGGTGATTTTGATGATACCTTTTGACCCCATTTTTTTACTTTCCAAATTGCTGCCTATGGTGATTGGGTGCTGCATGTTTTGGAGGTTGAGCAATGAGACAACTTTAAAAAGCACATCGGATGGTATGTGGTCGATGGCTGTCCCATTGCAGAGGGCCGCTACCTGTAATAATTCTTTTCTTTTGGTTGGCATGATTTGTACTATTCTACGTTAATGTTCAACACATCGCAAATGACGGCTTCGCGGGCGTACATGCCGTTTTTTGCTTGCTGAAAGTAATAGGCTTTTGGGCTGTCGTCCACGTCTTGCTGAATTTCGTTGACACGGGGAAGGGGATGGAGTATCTTCATGTTTTGTTTGGAATGTGCGATCATACTCTTACGCAAGATATAGACATTCTTTACTTTTTCATATTCCATCAAATCAGTGAAACGTTCGCGTTGTACGCGAGTCATATAGAGGATATCGCACTGGTTGATGACCTCTTCCGTGAAATCGGAATGTTCCGTGTATTTGATGGCATGTTCGTCGCAAAACGTCTTGTATATTTCGGGCAACTTCAATTCGTCGGGAGCTACAAAGTTGAATGTGGGGTTGAAGTGCGACATGCCGATAATGAGCGAGTGAACCGTTCTTCCGTATTTGAGGTCTCCCACGATGTTAATAGTGAGGTTGTCGAGTGTTCCCTGCGTTTTGTAGATGGAGTAGAGGTCGAGCATCGTCTGCGTCGGATGCTGATTGGCTCCGTCTCCTGCATTGATAATTGGTACATCCGAAATTTCCGAAGCATAGCGCGCCGCACCTTCCAAAAAATGGCGCATGATGATGAGGTCGGCATAGTTGCTTACCATTGCGATGGTGTCTTTCAGGGTTTCACCTTTGGACGAACTGGTGGTGGCTGCATCCGAAAATCCAATGACTTTTCCTCCAAGGCGGTTTATTGCCGTCTCAAAACTGAGGCGCGTGCGCGTGGATGGTTCGAAAAACAAGGTAGCGCAGACCTTCCCTTCGAGGTATCTCCTGTTCGGATTTTGGTCGAATTTCTGTGCCAGATGGAGGATGCGCAGAATGTCTTCCTTGCCGTAGTCTGTAATGGAGACTAAACTTTTCTTACTACTCATAGATGATGTTGTAAAACTATTTCAGAAAATGTTGAATCATATCGAAAAAATCCCCGAAAGAGAAACTCTTTCCGAGGATATGAATTTAAGTTGATTGTCGATAATGGCAAGCAACAAGCTTATTTTTAAGGCTATAATTATGTCGGATGGTAGAATCGGACATTGTTTTCAATTTATTAATTGACATGATACTTAACAAAGGTAGGGTATTTTTATAAAATAATCGGGGTTTTGCCGAAAAAATGTGCTGCATTTTTTGAGCCGGGTATAGACTATCTTTTCGTTAAAAATCTATTTACAGGACTTGTTGGAGCGGGCACTGATTTATTGCTTAAGCCGATGTGTTCTTAAAGTTTTGCGGTTTCCCGAAAGATACTTAAATTTGTTTGTCGATCCCTAAAGATAAATCATGGCAGAATCTCGCGAAATATTTTCACTTTTTGAACTCAATCAGGCTGTCCGTGAAGCAGTCAGGTTGCAGCTTCCCAGCCGCTACTGGATCCGGGCTGAACTGAGCGAAGTGCATCCCAACCGAAACGGGCATTGCTACCTCGAATTCATCGAAAAGGACGATTCGAACCGGCAAATCATCGCCAAATCCCGCGGGATTGTTTTTGCGAATACCTATGTGTTGCTAAAATCTTATTTCGAAGAACAAACAGGAACGGCATTCTCTGCGGGGATCAAGGTGCTGGTGAGCGTGAGCGTGGATTTCAGCGAGGTGTATGGGATAAGCCTGCGGGTGTGGGACATCGATCCAAATTTCACGTTGGGAGACATGGCCCGCAAACGGGCAGAAATAATCCGGCGACTCGACGAAGAAGGGGTGCTGAACCTCAACAAGGAATTGGAAATACCTTCCGTTTGCCAACGGATTGCCGTCATTTCATCGGCCACGGCAGCGGGCTACGGAGATTTCTGCAACCAATTGGAAGACAATGCTTACGGCTTTGTGTTTTACACCAAACTTTTCCCGGCAATCATGCAGGGGGAGCGCACCGAAGGTTCCATCATCGAGGCTTTGGAGAAGATATATTTCCACGCCGATTTGTTTGATGTGGTGGTGCTGATCCGGGGAGGTGGAGCCACTTCCGACCTCAATTCGTTCGACTCCTACCTTTTGGCCGCCAATTGCGCACAATTTCCGTTGCCTATCGTTTCGGGAATCGGTCACGAAAGGGACGAAACAGTGATCGACCATGTGGCGCATACCCGGGTGAAAACGCCAACTGCCGCTGCCGCTTTCCTGATCGAACAACAAGCCCGAACGCTTGGCGAACTGGAGTTTCTCCAACGGGGAATAGCACACCGCATCCAATCCCTCCAGCAACAGAGGCATTCCTTACTCGAAAACTTGAGCCAGCGCTTGACTTATGTTGCTAATTTCAAGACAAAAGGCTTGCTCTCAAACCTCGAAACCATGCGTACTTCTCTTGCTGTGGCAGTTAGCCGTTTTTCGACAGGCAAAAAACATGAACTGGCGATGATAGAGCAATACGTGGAATTGATTTCGCCAGAGAATGTTTTGAGGAAAGGATATGCTTTGGTGTTGAAAAACAACAAGATCGTGAAAAGTGTGAACGGAATTGAAGTGGGTGACGACCTGCAGGTTCGGATGGCAGATGGAAGTGTGGATGTGAAGAGAGTAGAGAGATGAGGAAGGATTATTAGTAAAAAAATAAATTAATGGCTAAAAAAGAAAAATCATATAACGAAGCAGTTGCCGAATTGAAATCGATTTTGGCCCGCATCGAAAAAGAGGAGATGGATGTGGACGACCTTTCGGCAGAAGTGAAGAAGGCATCCGAACTGATATCCCTTTGCCGGGGAAAGCTCTTCAAGGCTGACGAAGAATTGAAAAACGTACTCAAAGACTTGGAGGCATGAGCGACAAACACGTAATCATCGTGGCAGGAGGAAAAGGCTTGCGCATGGGAACTGATATTCCCAAGCAATTTCTTCCCATTGGAGGAAAACCTGTCCTGATGTGGACTCTCGAAGCCTTTGCAAAATACAGGCGTGATATTCATATTGTTCTTGTGTTGCCGGAAAGTTTCCTTGATTATTGGTCGGGACTTTGTTCCCACTATCATTTCGCAGTTGCCCATGAGATTGCGTTTGGCGGAGAAACTCGTTTTCATTCGGTGAAAAATGGTTTGGAGAAAATCCATTCCGGCTATGTTGCCGTACACGATGGGGCGCGTCCTTTTGCTTCCGAAAAACTGATTGCGTCCTGCTTTGGCGATGCCGAAAAAAAACAGGCTACCATTCCCGTTGTCCCAATGACTGATAGTTGCCGGATACTTGAACCGGATGGGGGCAGTCGGATTTTGAACAGGAGCTGTTTGCGTTTGGTGCAAACGCCACAGGTTTTTTCGGTGGATTTACTAAAAAAGGCTTATGATGTTCCCTTCCAGCAGATCTTCACGGATGATGCTTCGGTGGTAGAATATTGGGGACACCGGATTAGTTTGGTGGAGGGCGAGACAAATAATATAAAAATAACCAACCCCATCGATTTGAAGATGGGGGAATGGATTTTGGGAGAATGATGGGGGCTGGTCGGGATATTTTGTTTTTTGATTTTTTCTTCATTTTTTGTCTGATGAATTTCTATTATCTGAAAATTTGTCTATATTTACGTCTTATTTAGATAAGTATTTGTCTCTTTTAGTAAATTAATCTGTAGTTTCCCAATAGTAGAGATTTTGATTATGAATAAGCTTGTTATTAAACCTTGTTTCTTTGCTTTTCTTTTAGCATTGATGATTCCAGCAACAAGCTTTGCTGTTTCCAATAGCAAAAGTTTGAAGAACAGGCCCGATTCGCCAAAACGATCAAACACATTGACCCTTGGACCGCAAGCTAATTTTATGGCCATGAACGATGCCAAGGAGGGCTCGGGTAGTTCGAATCTAAAGCGCCTCTCGGTAATTTCGGAGGATAATGCGACACCTTTGCTGGCCGACAAAAAGTATGCCGATGACAATTCCTACGTAGTAGGTAGTACTGCGGAATTTCCGGGTGGGGAAGAAGCTCTTCTGGAGTATTTCAATGAAAATGTGGCGTATCCACGTGAAGAAAAAACCATCCGTGCAACTGTAGTTGTTAAATTTTTGGTGGATGAACAGGGCGAAATTGAGGAGACGATCCTCATGCAGTCTGTATCGCCGAATTTTGATAGAAGCGTGTTGCGCGCCATTTGGAATTTTCCCAAATGGGTGCCAGCTTTCGATGTGAATGGCAATCCGATCAAATCGTATGTTGTGTTGCCATTTGTGTTTGACGCAAGGTAATTCAAGGATAGACTTTTGATAAAATAAAATGCCTGGCAAGTTTTCTCCTCAAAACTTGCCAGGCATTATAATATAAGGGAATTCAATTCCTAAATTCCAATTCTCCATTCACCTCATCCACCACAATCGGTACTGCGCGGTCGATGGTTTGGGCCAGCAACTTCTTCGACAGGTTGTCGAGTACAAGCCGCTGGATGACACGCTTCACGGGGCGTGCACCAAATTCGGGGTCGTAGCCCAATTGGGCAATCTTTCGGATCGCCTTGTCCGAGAATTGAAGTGTCACTCCATTGCCTTCCAGCATTTTCTCGATGCCACCTAGCTGGATGCGGACTACTTGCTCGATATTCCCTTGAGTCAATGGTTCGAACATGATGATCTCGTCAATGCGGTTCAGGAACTCTGGGCGAACGGCCGATTTCAGTATGTTGAGCACCTCGTTTTTGGTTTTTTCCACCAGTAAATCGTGGTTTGCGGTTGTCATCTGCGAGAAATTTTCGCGGATCAATTGCGAACCCATGTTGGAAGTCATGATGATGATCGTGTTCTTGAAGTTCACGACACGTCCTTTGTTGTCGGTGAGTCGTCCATCGTCGAGCACCTGCAACAAGATATTGAACACATCGGGATGTGCTTTTTCGATTTCGTCGAACAGCACCACTGAATACGGTTTCCGGCGGATGGCTTCAGTCAATTGGCCACCTTCGTCGTAGCCGACATATCCCGGAGGCGCACCGATCAAACGGGTTGCACTGAATTTTTCCTGATATTCGCTCATGTCGATTCGGGTCATCATGTTTTCGTCATCGAACAGAAACTCTGCCAATGCCTTGGCTAATTCCGTTTTACCGACACCCGTTGTCCCCAAGAAGATGAATGAACCAATCGGTCGTTTCGGGTCTTGCAATCCAGCCCGGCTCCGGCGGATGGCGTTAGAAATCGCAGTGATGGCCTCCTCTTGGCCTACCACACGCTTGTGGAGTTCATCTTCGAGGTTGAGCAACTTGTCGCGCTCGCTTTGGAGCATCTTGTTGACCGGAATGCCCGTCCAGCGGGATACCACGTCAGCAATATCCACGGCATCCACCTCTTCCTTAATCATGGCATTGCCCCTCTGCATGGCATGAAGCTGTTCTTGCAATTTGCCGATTTCGGTTTCCAATTCGCGCAGCTTGCCGTAGCGTAATTCGGCTACTTTGCCGTAGTCGCCTTCTCGTTCGGCCTTTTCTGCCTGAAACTTCACGTTTTCAATCTCCTGCTTATTTTGTTGGATGCGGTTGATGACCTCCTTCTCGGCTTGCCATTTGGCCTTCATGTCTTTTTCTTCCTCTTTCAAGCGGCCAATTTCTTCCGTCAACCGGGCCTCTTTGTCTTTGTCGTGTTCGCGGCGGATGGCTTCCCGTTCAATTTCCAACTGGGCGATGCGGCGGCTTTTTTCGTCCAATTCTTCCGGCACCGAATCCACTTCCATCCGGAGTTTGGCAGCTGCTTCGTCCATCAGGTCGATGGCCTTGTCTGGCAAAAAACGGTCGGTGATGTAGCGGCTCGATAGCTGCACCGAAGCGATGATGGCTTCGTCCATGATACGCACCTTGTGGTGGTTTTCGTATTTTTCTTTCAACCCACGCAGGATAGAAATGGCGTCCAATTCGCTTGGCTCATCCACCATCACGGTCTGGAAACGGCGTTCGAGTGCCTTGTCCTTCTCAAAATATTTTTGGTACTCGTTCAGTGTGGTTGCTCCGATTGCCCGCAATTCTCCACGAGCCAAAGCCGGTTTCAAAATGTTGGCTGCATCCATAGCTCCTTCGCTTTTGCCAGCACCCACCAATGTGTGTATTTCATCGATGAAGAGGATGATTTCTCCTTCGGCTTTGGTCACTTCATTCACCACTGACTTCAGTCGTTCTTCAAATTCACCCTTGTATTTTGCACCGGCCACCAAGGCTCCCATGTCCAAGGAATAGATTTGCTTGCTGCGCAGATTTTCGGGAACATCACCCCGCATGATACGTTGCGCCAAACCTTCGGCAATGGCCGTTTTTCCGACACCTGGCTCGCCGATCAGGATCGGGTTGTTTTTTGTGCGTCGGCTCAATATTTGCAGCACACGGCGGATCTCTTCGTCACGGCCGATCACCGGGTCGAGCTTGCCTTCGTGTGCCCGTTTGGTGAGGTTGATGGCATATTTTTCCAATGATTGGTAGGTTTCTTCGGCACTTTGGCTGGTCACTTTTTCACCTTTGCGCAATTCGTTGATGGCTGCCGTGAGATCTTTCTCGTTGATGCCCAAATCCTTCAACATCTGCGAAGCAGTGCTTTTTTCGGCCAAAATGCCCAGCAAGATATGCTCGATGGAAACGTATTGGTCACCCATCTTTTTGGCATAGCCTTCCGCCTTGGTCAAGGCTGCGTTTGCTTCACGGCTCAATTGAGGTTCGCCGCCGCTGACACGGGGATACGATTCGATTTGCTTTTCGAGCAACGAATTCAAATATTGCGGGTTTGCTCCTAATTTTTGAAACAGGAAATTGATAACATTTTCTCCTGACAAAATTGCAGCATAAAGAATGTGTGCCGGTTCAATCACCTGTTGGTTTTTGTCCCTTACAATCTCTACAGCCTTTTGTATGGCTTCTTGCGATTTGATAGTATAATTATTGAAATTCATATAGTTAATATTTTTGTTTTGCTATTTGCTTTTTATCTCTCGTGCAAAATATTTGCCAAAGGTTGTTCTGTGACAAAATGGCATGTTTTTTGACTGCTTGTATTCCTGAAATCAACCAAATAATAATCCCCGCAATATCTTGAAATTTGAACTTGCCATCTTGAGTCACTTCGAGGCGTTTTTCGCACAAATACCTTTGTCTTTTTTTAAACAATGACGTACCTTTGAGAAAATTTTCTAATCGAGTTATTTTTAAGTATCAAAGGAGAAGAAATGGATAAAACAGAATCAGATTGTCAGCAGGAAAGTTTTTCGACACGCGTGATTGCCGAACCATTCAGAAAAAAAGATATTCATGGGGCCATCACCTTGCCCATTTACCGCAATGCAGCTTTCGAATTTGCTGATTCGGAGAGCATTGCAGCCGCCTTCCAAAACCGGGAGGAAATCCCATCCCACACCTACACGCGGATTACCAACCCAAGCGTGGAAAACCTTGAAAACAAGATAAAAGCGGCTTCTGGTGCGCAAAACGTGCAGGCGGTAGCCTCGGGAATGGCTGCCATTTCAAATGCACTGATGACGATAGTGTATTCGGGTTGCAACATTGTCACCTCCCCCCACTTGTTCGGGAATACGTTCTCTTTCTTCAAGTTCACCCTGGCCGCACTTGGCGTGGAGGCCCGCATGGTGAACACCGATAGTTTGGAAGAAATCGAGGCTGCCATCGATGAAAACACCGTGGCATTTTTCTGCGAACTGATTACCAATCCGCACACCGAAATTGCCGATTTGGAGAAAATATCACCTATCCTAAGAGCTAAAAACGTGCCGATGATCGTGGATTCGACCATTGTACCCTGGTGCGGTTTTTCAGCAGCCAAGTTTGGGGCAGACATAGAAGTGGTTTCCACCACAAAATATATTTCCGGCGGGGCCACCAGCATCGGTGGAGCCATCCTCGATTACGGGACTTTCAATTGGCGGAAGAACAAAATCCTCGGGATGTATGGGAAAACACCGGAAATGTCGCAGTTCTCGTTTCGCTTGAAGCGCGAAATTGCCCGCAACTTCGGTGCCTGCATGGATCCGGATGTGGCTTACTTGCAATCGCTTGGCATGGAAACGCTGGAACTTCGCTTCAAAGCGGTTTCGGATGCGGCATACGAAGTGGCTACCTTCTTGGAGGCGCAGCCCGAAGTGAAAAAAGTGGGTTACACCGCATTGGAATCTTCGCCTTACAAGGCCATTTCCGACAAAATGTTCACCACGAAACCCGGTGCGATGATTACCTTCAACCTCGAATCGCAAGAGAAATGCTACCAGTTGATGGATCGCTTGCAGGTGATTCGCCGTGCGACCAACCTATTCGACAACAAATCGTTAATCATTCACCCATATTCTACGATCTACGGAACATTTTCCAAGGATATGAAAGAAAAAATGGGCATCGAGGACAACCTGTTGCGCCTTTCGGTTGGCTTGGAAGGGGTGGAAGACCTTAAACGTGACTTGCGCCAGGCTCTGGATAAATTATAAGAAAGGAATAGTTGCTTGTCCGTAAAACGTCGCTCAAAATGGAATTTGTACTCCGCCCATGGAATCCGGATGATTCGCTTAGTCTGGTAAAGTATGGAAATAATTGGAACATTGCCAGGTATTTGGCCAATATATTTCCATATCCTTATACTGAAGATTCCGCAAAAACGTTTATTCGGTTTGCAAATGCCGATAAGCCGATCCATATATTCGCCATTGAAGTCAATGGTGAAGCGATTGGCGGAATTGGAGTGCATCCGCAAACAGACATTATGGAAAAAAATGCCGAGCTTGGTTATTGGCTTGGCGAGCCTTTCTGGGGAAAAGGTATCATCAGCCGGGCTGTGCGTCAAATGGTGAATTTTGCATTCGACACATACCCGATTGATCGCGTATATGCTACGGTGTTTGCAGCAAACATTGCTTCGCAATGCGTGCTCGAGAAGAATGGCTTTCAATTGGAAGCCTCCATCGAAAAGCTTTTCTGGAAAAATGAAGAATACCAGGATGGACTGATTTACGCTGTAAGAAGAGGCAATTGGGTGAAAAATTTAGAAATATGATTTTAAACAAAAGCTCATCGCACTGTTTTTTTTCTTGAGATAGACAGTGCTTCTAACGAAAAACTCTTACTGGATGATAAGAAAAACTTTCCAAAATTCACCTGTTCGCATCTTTTCTTTTGCTATCTTGCCTCTTAAAATATCAAACTGAATGAAAATCCACCTCATTTTATACTGCCCCACGCAATGGGGACAAACCGTCTTTGTTTGTGCTTCCGAAAATAGCGGCGAACTATTACCGCTCGCCTGCATCGCTCCGGGAATTTGGGTGGTAGAGACGGAAACTTTGAACCGAAAATATTCCTACCAGATTTGGGAAAACGGACAAATCTTCTCTCGTGAGCCTGCAGGAAGCCATTCACTGCCCGGGATGGATAGCTCCAACGATCTGACTATCCTGGATTTTTGGAAGGATACTGCTGTTCCTTCGTATTTCGAGACAGAGCCATTCAGGCACAGCTTTTTTCGCCAAGAAATCCGGCCGATGCCTCGAGTTGAACTTCCGGATACCATCCTTTTTCGTGTGGAGTCGCTTTTTCTGGAGCCATTCCAAGAATTAATCCTTTGTGGAAACAAAGATCTTATCGGAGACTGGAAAGCGGATGCTGCACCTCGTTTTATTGCAGTGGCTTACGGCGAATGGTGGTTGCCTTTGCCAAGACAGTCGTTTTCGGAAGATGTAGAATACAAGTTAGCTGTTTATGACAAAAGTACGAATGAAATAGCGTTTTGGGAAGCTGGAGCGAACCGCAGGCCGGAGTTTGCAGATGCTTCCATAGTAAATTTGGATGCTTCTTCTCTTCAGGCTCCTTTCAAGGCGAGTGGAGTCGCTATTCCGGTGTTTTCATTACGTTCGGAAGAAAGCTATGGGGTAGGGGATTTTCCTTCCTTGAAAAAGATGGTGGATTGGGCTGCCCTCACCGGGCAAAAGATCATTCAGATTCTTCCGATCAACGACACCACCAACAACCATACTTGGCGTGACTCCTATCCCTACAATGCAGTCTCGATCTATGCCCTTCATCCAGTGTATTTGGGATTGGACGAATTTCCGTTGAAGGACGAAGCAAAGAAACAAGAATACCGCCGTCGGGGAGATTTGCTTGACGCTCTACCCGAGATGGACTATGAGCAGGTGATGGCGTTGAAAAGAAACTATATCGACGATTTGTTCAGTGAAATAGCAGACAGAGTTCTTGCCTCGGAAGAGTTCCGGGCATTTGTCGAAAAAAACCAAGAATGGCTTTTCCCATATACCTGTTATTGCATCCTTCGGGATCTGAACGGTTGCGCCGATTTCCGGAACTGGCCTGATTTTTCGATATACAATGCCTCGAAATTGGAAAATTGGATAGAAAAGGAAAACCAAATTGAAAGGGAAAAAGACAAAATCTATTTCACTCAATACCTCTTGGACAAGCAGCTTTCTGATGTCCGAGACTATGCCCGTTCACACGGGGTGATCCTGAAAGGGGACATTCCCATCGGGGTGAATCCATTCAGCGTGGATGCGTGGACCGATCCACAGCTTTTCAATCTTGATACTCAGACAGGTGCTCCGCCCGACGATTTTGCCGTGCTGGGCCAGAATTGGGGATTTCCCACCTACAATTGGGCGGAAATGGCCAAAGATGGTTATGCTTGGTGGAAAAAACGCTTCTCGAAAATGGCCGACTACTTTGATGCTTACCGCATCGACCACATCTTGGGATTTTTCCGGATATGGGAAATACCCCGTTCGGCTGTTCACGCTTTGCTGGGGCATTTTAGCCCTGCACTTCCGTTTTCGAAGGAGGAGATTGAGGCTTATGGTTTCCGGTTCGATGAAGAATCCCTGACATTTCCGTCCATGCGGGAAGAAGATGCCAAAACCTTGTTCGGCAGCAACTACCAAGAAGCGATCGGGACTTTTTTACAGAAGAGAGAGGACGGGACTTTTTGCTTGCAAAAGGAATGGGCCACCCAAGCTCGCATTCAAGCGTGTTTTTCGGATGAAAAGCCCGGCGGGAATCCATCCTTGATGGAGCAGCTACTGCTGTTTTCCGACGAGGTTTTGTTTATCCGTGACAAACGGCAGCCGGACAGATTCCATCCCCGGATTTCAGCCTATCTGAGCAAATGCTTTTCAGCCTTGGATGAACATCAGCAGCCAGCATTCGCGCGACTTTATGAAGATTTCTATTATCACCGCCACAACGAATTTTGGAAGGTGGAATCGATGAAAAAGTTGCCCGAATTGCTTCACGCCACCGGTATGCTGGCTTGTGGCGAGGATTTGGGAATGATTCCTGCTTGCGTTCCCGAAGTGATGAAAGAACTCGACATTTTGAGCCTTGAAATAGAACGTATGCCCAAATCACCGAACGTGGCTTTTGAACCCCTCCATAAAATTCCATTTCTGAGCGTGTGCACCACTTCCACACACGATATGTCGCCCATCCGGTTGTGGTGGACGGAAGACGCTGAGCTTACCCAGCGTTATTTCAACGAAGTGCTGTGGAAGCAGGGAAATGCTCCGGCTGAATGTTCTGTTGAGCTTTGCGAGCA
>MKRS01000258.1 GCA_001897035.1 Bacteroidales bacterium 45-6 | reverse complement strand
GAAATACCTTTTCTCGAAAGGGAGAATCTCCGAGTTGCCATACGGCTTGGCAATCCCCACGGCCGCATGATAGGCCCATGTGGTGAACTCACTCAGCCGGTTTGTCTTGGCAAAGTCCAAGTCCAATTTGGCATATTCGGCATAACGGATTCCCAAAAGCTCCTTGTAGCCATCGGCGTGTGTGGTGGTGCCGCCGAGCAAGCCTGCCAGGCGCGGCAAAAAGCCTGAAAATTCGATTCCCGAGCGGATGGAAAAGTTGCCCCGGGTGTTTCTGCGCCTGGCATTGGTGAACACGTTGGTGTAGGCAAGCCGGGAGATCAATTGGTTTTGATAGCTATATTTCAGGAGAGGATATTTGTCGTTATTGATGTAGCTGTCTTCAAATTTCTGTGAAACCCAGGGCATCCGCACGAAATTGACATCGAACAAATCGATCGCATGGGAAAAGCGGTTTGATGGACTCACCCATTTGTAACGCAGCGACACATTGAAAAACTCGCGTGTGTATTCCGGCCGATGCTGATTGGTGAGGCTCACTTTGAATTCTGTGCCGGCATTCGGCTGTTCCTTGATTTGCGGACTCAACCAGGGGAACATGATTTGGGGGAACAAAAGCGAAGTTTCGACTCCGTATTCGTAGAAGTCTTGACTTAGCAAGTCGTAGGATTCGCTTCCCGATACAAATTCGTAGGCCCCACGGAGTTTCAGGCTCAATATTTCGGCGCCGTTGAAGAGATTTTTGGACTGATAGCCCAAATTGCCCGCCACGCCCAAGTCACCCGCCGTGTTAGTCCCTTCCAGCCCTGCCTGGAAGGCGTGTGCCGAACCTTGGGAAAGGACAATCCGGGCGTTCAGGTAGCTGCTGTCGCGGATCACTGTGTCGGTGAAATTGACACCCACCTGCCTGATGGCTTCGATGCCGCTGTAAGAAGAAATGGTGGAATTCACATTCCGTTCGGAATACCATTTTCCGGGGCGTAGGAAGCTGTTTTTATAGACGACTGAGGGGCGCAGGAATCGGCTCTTGCCGTAAATGATTTTAATTCCTTTGTAATCAACCGTATTGATGCTGTTGCTCTTGGCGTTGGGAGATTCAAGGGCGTCCGTTTCGGAATAGACGGTGACAGAACCGATGCGGTAGCGGCGGTGGGGAAGGCTGTCGGAGGCGGGATAGAGTGCCATGCTCAGATCCACCAGGTTGCTTCCCAGGGTGGTGTCGGCTTTGTAATAGAGCCATTCTTTGTTGAAGTTGTAATAGCCTACATTCCGCAGGACTTGCGTAAGCCTTGCTTTTTCTTCGTCCAACTTTTCCAAGTCAAACAGCACACCCTTTTTTATGGCGCTGTTGCGTCCTACACGCATGGCGATTCGCCTGATTGTGGAGTCGGGTATCTCGTTGTGGTAGCTTCTTATTCGATACGGGTTTCCCGGATGGATGGTATAGACAGTCTTTGCCTTTTTCCCTTTCAGGACGACCAAGGTGTCAACGCCTGCCCTTAGGAACCCCTTGTTGCTGGCTTCGAGCTGTATTTGCTGGGCTGACACTTGCGTTAGCCTTGAGCTATACAAGACTGGCTTTTCGGTGAGTCCGGGCAAAATCTTTCTCAGCCAGGCAAAGTTGTAGAGCCTCAGTTTCACTTTGCCCAGTAGCGGCCAGCTTGAATTGGGCTTTTGGCGGAGAAACTCGTACATGCCCGAGGAACTGACCCCTTTGCCTTCCACTCTGACAATGGCTTCGTCGAGAAGGTATTTGTCGTCCGGCACATGTTTCGTGACGCTGCAAGCACCAAGAACAATCGCCAAAAATAAAAACAGAAACAAA
>MKRS01000257.1 GCA_001897035.1 Bacteroidales bacterium 45-6 | reverse complement strand
CAACGCCTGCTTCGGTTTGTGGATCAGTTTGGAGACTACACGCTCCGCTTCACCACCACGCAAAGCATCCGTTTGAGGAATATTCCCGATGCGGCTCTTCCCGAGCTGCATTCCATCCTGAAGGAACTGTTCGCCGAAGTTCACCTGCCCACCTTGGCCAACAACATTGTTTCCTGCACCGGAGCGGACACTTGCCGCTTGGGTATTGGCCTTTCAAAAGGTTTGGCGAAAGCGATCCGCAAGGAGCTGATAAGCAGCAAGCTTGATTTGGACGGCTTGCAGGACACCCGCATCCACATTTCGGGATGCCCCAATTCCTGCGGGCAACAGTTGTGGGCGGACATTGGCTTTTCCGGGAAAATTCTCCGCAACGACCGCATTTATCCCGGTTATCAGGTCTATTTGGGTGCCAATCGGGACGATGCTCCCAAGTTTGCGGAAGCGGTGGGGAACATCAGCTCGCGGGATATTCCGCAGTTTGTGGTGAAATTATTGGAGTCCTATTTGCTGACGCAGCAAAAATACCAATCCTTGCAGCAATATCTTCTGGGGGAAGGCAAGGAGGTTGCGAAAACGATCCTGGCCCGGTTCAAGGAGATTCCGTCTTTCGAAAACGACAAGAATTATTACTTCGATTGGGGTGCGGAAACGCTGTTCAGCGTCATCAACCGGGGTACGGCGGAATGTTCGGCCGGGCTGTTCGACATGATAGACGTGGATTTGAACATCATCAACAACACGAAAAAGGTGTTGGAGACCGAGCAAAACCCGCAAAAGCGCAATGTGCTGTTGTACGAAATCGTGTTTTCGGCCTCCCGCATGTTGTTAGTGACACGGGGAGCAGAACCAAAAACCACGGAGGATGTGTTCAATTTGTTCCTGAAAAACCTGATCGGGTACGGCTTTGTGGATGAGAAATTCAGCCCGATCGTGACCACTGCCCGCGACAACCGGGAATTCGATTTCGAGTCGAAAAAAGACGGAATATATGCCTTGGCTGAGGCCGTGGCCGAGCTGTACAAGAACATGGACGACTCGCTCCAGTTCAAAAACGTGCAACCCAAGCTGCAGCCAACAGCTGCCCAAGCCGAAGAACCGAAAGCTGCGCCACACACCCAACATAAGTTCAAAGACCTGCGCGGTGTGGCTTGCCCGATGAACTTTGTGCAGACCAAGATACAACTTTCGCCCATGCAGTCGGGGGAAATCCTGGAGATCTGGCTCGACGATGGCCAGCCGATCAACAACGTGCCGGGTTCTGTGCGTGGTGAAGGCCACCAGGTGCTGGAGCAAGTGCAGGTGGGCGACTATTGGAAAGTGGTGATTAAGAAGAAGTAATATGCCAATTTGATAATGTGCCAATGTGGAAATATGTCAATGTGCCAATGAATGTAATTGGCGGTCATTCATGGATTATTAGTATTAGTCTATTTCATTGGCATATTGACTCGCCTTCGCTCCGGCGAATGTTGTTTGGCACATTATCGTATTATTCCATTGCCCTTGTTGGTAAATTAAATTAAAACTATGAGCAAAATTAAAGTAAACGACGAATTGCAGGAGGTGACTCTGCCTCTGACTGTGACAGGATTGATCCAGCTAAACAACGTGCTTCAGCCCGACATGGTGTCGGTGCAGTTGAACGGCGAATTTGTGGAGCGTGGCGAGTTTGACGCCACCGAATTGAAAGAGGGGGACGAGGTGGATTTCCTCTACTTCATGGGAGGAGGCTGCTGATGGACTTCACTGCCGAACAAATTGAACGCTACAGCCGCCACATCTTGTTGCAGGACGTGGGGGTGGAAGGTCAGGAAAAGATCAGCAACGGCAAAGTGCTGGTGATCGGTGCCGGTGGCCTGGGTGCTCCCATCTTGCTCTACCTGGCTGCTGCCGGTGTGGGGACTTTGGGCATAATTGACGGCGACGTGGTGGACTTGAGCAACCTGCAACGCCAGGTGATACACTTCACGCCTGATGTGGGCAAGCCCAAAGTGGAATCGGCGAAGGAAAAAATCCTTCAGATCAATCCGGAGGTGAAGGTGGTTACTTACCACCAGTTTTTCACGGCCGAAAATGCTTTCGATATCATCAAGGATTACGATTTCGTGGTGGACGGCACGGACAATTTCCCCGTGAAATTCCTTATCAACGATGCCTGCGTGTTGGCCGGAAAGCCGTTTTCGCACGGCGGAATCCTTCGTTTCGATGGGCAGACATTGACCCATCTGCCGGGAACGGCTTGTTACCGCTGTGCTTTCCACAGTCCGCCGCCTCCCAATGCTGTGCCTACCTGCTCGCAGGCGGGAGTGTTGGGTGCCATTGCCGGGATGTTGGGCACCATTCAGGCTGCCGAAGTGTTGAAATTCCTCACCGGGGCAGGCGATTTGTTGACCAACCGTTTGTTGACATTCAATGCCAAAACGATGAATTTCAGAACGGTCAATCTGAAGCAAAACAAAAAATGTCCGATTTGCGGCGAGCATCGCTCCATCACCCAACTGGTGGAGTCGGAACAAGCAGTTTGCGAAATCAAAAGCAAAAAATAGCAACATGATTAGAATACCGAAGCACATCATCGACGGCATCATCGCCCAGGGAAAGGCGGAGCTACCCAACGAGGCCTGTGGCCTGCTCACCGGCAATGGCGACACCGTGGCCAAGCAATATCCGCTGACCAATGTGGATCACAGCCCCGAGCATTTTGCGTTTGACCCGCGCGAGCAGTTTCAGGTATTGAAGTCGGCCCGTGCCGATGGGCAGAAAATCATCGCCAACTACCACAGCCACCCCGAAACGCCTGCCCGCCCGTCGGAAGAGGACAAGCGGCTGGCTTTCGACCCGAATATCACCTACCTGATTCTGTCGTTGGCGGCAGAAGAGCCAGTCATCAAGGCTTTTGTGGTGAAGGATGGCGACATGGTGCCGGAGGAAATCGAGGTGATCTGATCCCGCGAGGGGATTGCTAGATTATGTCAAAGATGTGTTTGTTAGATGTGCCCGATCCCGCGAGGGATCGCATGTTTGTAGAAACCGCATGTTTGTGTGGATGTTCGACCCCGTTGGGGGCGCATTTTCTTTCCGGTCAACCTTTTCTACAAACCTGTGATGCCGTTGGCATCAATCGGGCAAGGGTGCATCTATTCCAAATCGTGGGGGACAACAACCCCTCCCTGCTCTCCATCATCGCTCCGGCGCTTGCTGCGGGCGACTACTATCTGGAGGTGGTGACGCAGTTTTCGGGAAGTAGCAATGTCACCAAGGAACCACGAACTTACCGTTTTGAGGTGGCGTTGAATGTTCCTGCCTGACACGGGGCTGTTGGATTGCCTGACAGCTTGCTGCCGTACTACCTGACACGAGGCTGTTACACACTACCACACGGGCGGGATAACCTTCGAGGTTGTCCCGCCTGGTTTGTTTATGCAGGCTTTTTTGATTTAATGTCTTGGTTATCTGCTGTAAATTCCTCTCAGGGCTGGCCTGTCCTCTTTGACAGAATGACAGAATGGACAGAAAACGGCCAGGAATACATACCTAATTTTATATATCTCTATCCCGTGAAACGAATTAGGCGGATGACTCGAAGTCATCCGCCTAGTTGGGGTTAAGCTTTCAATACTATTTAGTTCTCTACGTCATAGATCTGTTCTTATTTTTCGAAGAATACTATTTTTTGAATCTCAGCTAAAGACAAATCATTTAATTCTCCAATAGACAATGAGGTGTCTGCAGGGGATTCAAATAATAATTTAAACATCGCATAATTTGCTCCGGGCGCATGGCTATTTAAAATCTTCAAACTTTCTAATGAAATAGAACTAAAAGCCTCTGCTTGCATTTCAAGATATTTATTTACTTTTGGGTTGTTTATTCCAAAATGATTCTCGGCTAAAAGTTTATGTTTTTCATAGTAGTGTGGAGCAATATCCTTCCAAGATCTAATTTTTTCACTGAGTCCTTCAGAATCCATAAAATCGACTAAAACTCCATTTCTAAAAATAAAATTATATCCAAAAAGGCTACTTTCTATACTTCCATTAGAAGCAATATCTATTCCAAGAACAGAAGACATGAAGTCAGTTGTGAAGCACTCTTCATTTATTCCCTCCCTTAAACTGTCTCTTAGGGAATAGCAAGTCTTGTAGGATTCAATTAAATCAAACTTTCTTAGATATTGTATTATACGATTCACTGATTCTTCTTCTTCAATTCCATTCTCAACGTATGCAAACACTACTTCTTTAGAAAATAGCTTAAAAGCTATAGCAGGTATTCCATAATTATGAGAATCACTGGGGATATATAGTTGGCATGTTTTATAGCCCAAGGATTCTCCAATATTTTTAATCGTAGCATTTTCAATTTGTGAGATATCATACTTTACATATGTTTCTTTGTTAGGTATATATACGGGCATAAGAATGAAATTTAGTTGTTAAAGATTAATATTAAATGAGTTAGATCCTAAAGTTATCTCCGTTTTATTGCCTATTTGCAATTTACAACTCTACTGATAAGCATAATGTTTTACAGTAGCCCGGTGCTTCTTATGTGGGGGAGCCTTTCGCTTCACAACTCGAATGGGTGGATCACACACGCTGCAAGCAGAATAGCCTTGAGCTTTTGCGACAGAAAGAGAAACTGGTATGCAGCTCCGACTAAGATAGCGGCACCCCTGACTGTGGTACTTTTCTCCGGTTCGCGTAATATAGACTGTTTGCGCAAGGATGAAGGTAAACAAGCAGAGACTAAAAAATACAGTAAGTCCGAGTTTTTTCATGCATGATAAAAGTTAAGTGAAACATTTTACTTGATGGTGAGGACAAACATTTGCAGCATCTTCCTTATTTGCTGCTTTTTGATCACCACCTAAAGCTAACTTGAAAGGTTTCCGGGTTTCTCAACGGTTGTGGTAAAACAAACTTGGTAAGTCTAAACCTACAAAACTTTGTGAAATCGATTCTCCAATCGCAAAAGTAGAAATATTAGGCTATTATGCAAAGAAATAGCAAACTAAAATGTGGAGATTTTTCCATTCAGAATTAATACAGATTGAAAAGAGGTTTGCAATTATCATGATTCATCCAAGGATCGTGCATGTTTTAGCCAACTTGTTTTCCATACATAGCTTCCCCCTTTCCTTTCCCGCCTGCAATTTACGATTATTTTAACATAAACTTTCTCCAAACGGCTATAGAATCGAGCATTGTTCCTGCTCCTCCATTCAAAATACCCCTTACACGGTATTTCTTGCGCAAGGCAGCTGTTATACATTTGCAATAGAAATTAACTCATCTTTCAGGATCGAAGATGGATTTCGGCTACCAGCTAAATTTCACAACATAATCAGCAAATAATAAATCAGGTAAAAAGATGAAAGCATTATTCAACCACATGACATGGGCAGCGGCCATCGCAGGCTTACTCTTGCCTTTGGTACTTAAAGGGCAGGAACGTGTATTTGAGATTTCGGGCAACGACCAGTTTGCCTATCCGATCATAGAGAAGTGGATCGCCGAATACAGCAAGGAGAATCCTGGCGCGCAGGCTAAGTTTGTGCTGGGCAAGGAGGCGGGAAAAACGACTGCCATCCGGATTGTCACCAATCATTCTTCCGGTCAGGAGCCGGACGCCAATCAACGGGTTGCTTACCTTGGCAGATATGCGTTGATCCCGGTGCTTAACAGCAACAGCCCGTTGTTGGGCGATGCGAAGAACGGCATCAACAAGAAGGACTTGAAGAAATTGGTTTTTGAAAGGAACTTGGAGGACGACGAGGCGTTGGACGACCTCGATTCGGGCAAAAAGGACAAATACACGGCCACGGTGTATAGTCGTGGGGGCGGGGCGAGCACTTCCCTCGTGCTGGCAGGATATTTCGGGCAACAAGCCGACCAGATCAAAGGGAAAAAGATAATCGGGGACGACATCTTCCTGCTGAACGCTATCCGGAAAGATGTGGGCGGCTTGGCTTTCAATAGCCTGAACTATGTGTTTGACTTGCAGACACGGAAATTGAAGGCGGACTTGTCCATCCTCCCCTTGAAGCTGAAGTCGCAGCAGCAGGCGGCCCTGAATTCGAAAGACATCGACCAGGCGATTTCCCTGCTGGAGACTACCTCCATCGAATCCATTCCGGTGGAGCAATTCGGGTTTCTGCTTTCGGGCAATCATGCCAAGGACAAGGAACTGGTTGATTTTATCGGCTGGATATTGGACAAGGGGCAGTCGTTCAACAATCAGCTTGGATTTCTCAAACTGGATTCGAACTCGCTCGCCCAGCAAAAAGAGCGGTTGAAGGATGTTTATTACACCCAAAAATAAAAAACTTGCCCCCTTCTTTTTCTTGTAGATAGAAGGTTTGTTGCTCGTCTCCCCTTAGAGGAGGAACAGGTGGGCTGCCAACAAAAAATGCCTCTCCCATACCGTCTTGCAAACATCGGGAGAGACACTATTTATACTAAAACAAATTTAGCGTATGACAAATGTATCTTATTTTTCTGGAAACTGCAACAGGTTTCCAGGGAGGTTGTTTATTTATCTCATTTTATTGGCCTTTCCGTATCTATCGGTTCAGGCCCAAAAGAATCTCCAAGGGCGGGTCGTTGACGACCGTACCAAGGAGGCTGTGCTCGGTGCCACTGTGACCCTGAAAGATGGTAACGGTAAGAAATTGAGAGTATTCACAGATGGGGATGGCCGTTTTAGCTTTGCGGTGGGTGCCTATCCGGTGAATTTGCTGGTGGAATTTGTCGGTTACAAAGACCAAGACATCGACATTTACGAAGAGGTGAAAACCCCCTTGTCGGTGGAACTCACCGAAACCCGCAATCTGCTGAACACGGTGGTCGTGGTTGGTTATGGCACACAGAAACGGAGCGAACTCACCGGCTCCATTGCCTCTATCCCTGTTACACAATTAAAAGAATCGGGCTCCACATCGTTCGTCAACACATTGCAGGGGCTTGCCTCGGGTGTTCAGGTGACCCAAAGTTCGGGAGCGCCGGGCGGGGCAGCCACCATTCGCATTCGTGGAGGAAACTCCATCACGGGAGGTAACGATCCGTTGTATGTCATCGACGGTTTCCCCATCTACAACAACAATAACGATGCCGATGCCGGAGCGTTGAATGGTGGTTTGGGTGATGCCGGAACCAAGATCAACCCGTTGTCGAGCATCAATCCCGAAGACATCGAATCGATTGACATCTTGAAAGATGCCTCCTCCACTGCTATTTACGGATCGCGCGGAGCTAATGGCGTCATCATTATTACCACAAAACGGGGAAAAACGGGTCCCGGAAAAGTCTCCTACTCCGGATCGTGGGGAGTGCAGCAGGTTTCGAAAAAGATAGATTTGCTGGATGCACAAGAATGGGCGCAGTACAAGAACGATGCGTTGACCAATTCCGGAAAGCCAGCTCTGTACACAGCCGACCAAATTGCAGGCTTGGGCTCGGGCACCAACTGGCAGGATGAATTGTTGCGCGAGGCTCAGGTGCAGACGCACAACCTTTCCATAACCGGAGGAAGCGATAAGACAAAGCACTCCATTTCGTTGGGATACCTCAGCCAGGACGGAATCGTGATTCACACGGGCTTCAAACGTTACAATGCACGCGTGGCCGTCGAAACCAAGGTGAACGACAAATTGAATGTGGGTGTTAATTTCAGCGACAGCTATTCCGTGGCCAATGTTTCCCCCGATGGCATTCTCAAGAACGCCCTGTTTTTCACTCCTACCACTGGGGTGTATGATGCAACGGGCAAATATACTTACCAAAATCCGTACCTCACCACGCAGGGGAATCCGGTGGCTTACCTCAACGAGGCTACGAATATCTCCAAGACCAATCGGCTGCTTGCCAATGGATTCGGTGAATTGGAAATCGTCAAAGGGCTGAAAGCCAAAGTGCTGATTGGCGTAGATTTGATTGACAACAAGCAAAATAGCTATGTGCCATCCACGATCTACGAAGGCAATACCTACACTGGTCTGGCTGCCGTAGGTTCCAAACGGGTGCTGAATTTGTTGAACGAAAACACGGTGACTTATTCCGGCAAGATCGGTGAAAACCACAACATCGAATTGTTGGGCGGTATCACGCAGCAGCAGTCGGAAGCAGAAGGCGAAGTGGCCCGTTCTTCCAATTTTACGTACAATGGCTTAAAATACAATGACCTGGCGAGCGGGGCTACTTTGCAAACTCCCTCCAGCTCTTACTCGAAATGGAGTATCCTTTCTTACTTGGGACGTGCCACCTACAACTACAAGCAAAAATATTTTGCAACAGCCAGTTTCCGTGCAGACGGCTCATCCCGTCTGGGAGTCAACAACCGCTGGGGATATTTCCCTTCCGCATCTTTTGCCTGGCAGGCAGACAAGGAGGATTTCCTGAAAGAAATTGTGGATGCTGCACGAATCAATCGGCTCAAAGTACGTGTGAGTACGGGGACAACCGGTAGCCAGGAGATTGAACCTTACAAAACGAAGTCGATTCTGTCGCCTTATATTTATCCAACGGCAACTGGAACGCTCATCACGGGCTACGCTTCGTCCCAAATAGCCAATCCTGATTTGAAATGGGAAACAACTAATCAATACAATGCCGGTTTCGACCTTGGGTTCTTCAAAGACCGCATCAACCTGACCTTCGATGCGTATTACAAAAAAACGAACGATCTGTTGCTTGCCGTAGCGGTGCCGTTGAGCAGTGGATACTCTTCTTCTCTTCAAAACGTCGGAAGTTTGGAAAATAGAGGGATCGAAATCTCCTTGAATATCGAGAATTTCAAAAGCAGAAACTTTAGCTGGACTACCGATCTCACGTATTCGGTGAACCGAAACAAAGTGTTGTCGCTCAACGACGGTACCTCCAAGATATTTCCGGCCAGCGAGTTGCAGACCGGGAGCGCAATCATTGTGGGGCAGCCTCTGGGGACATTCTGGGGATACAAAACCGATGGGCTATACAGAAATGCCAGTGAAATTCCTGCAAAACCGCTGATTGCCAACACAAAGGTGGGCGATGTGAAATACCTTGACTTAGGCGGTAATGCAGATGGCACCCCTGACGGCAAAATTGCACAGGCAGACGACCAGACCATTATCGGCAATGCGCAACCCAAATTTATTTTTGGATTCACCAACAACCTGCGTTACAAAAACTTCGATTTGTCCGTGTTCTTCAACGGGTCGTATGGTAATCAGGTGTATAGCTATTTCCTGCAACAACTGATGACTCCCACCGGCTATCAGAATGTGTACGGCGGATTCAGAGATCACTATACTGCTAACAACACAACAGCTAAATATCAGCGTCCGAACGAAAACATTACCACCAATGCGGTGTCCGACCTGTATGTCTATGATGCCTCCTACTTGCGCTTGAAGTCGTTGACTTTGGGATATACTTTGCCAAAGAAGCTGACTTCAAAACTCAAGATAGACAAAGTGAGAATCTATGCTACCGGCACCAACCTGTTTACCCTTACCTCCTATCCCGGCTTCGATCCCGAGGTAAACTATTACGATTCAAATTCGAGTCGCCAAGGGGTGGATTTTGGGTCGTATCCTAACTCCAGAACCTTTACCGCAGGGGTCAATGTCACATTTTAAAGATTATTGTACATTATGAAAAAGATATTCAAAAAGCTCATAGCGGCGGGAGTACTCACCAGCCTGATCGGTGCCTATTCCTGTGTGGATCTGAACGAAGATGCCCGTTCGCAGATTTCAACAGAGAATTTCTATAAAACGCAGGATGACGCAATTTCAGCCGTGCAAAGTGTCTATTCCGATCTCACGCACAATACATCCGGCGACCACGCCTCCATCTACAACCGTCAATTGGTGCTGGCTGTTGGCATGTTGACCGACGATCACATCGCAGGCATCGGTGCTACGAATCCCGATGTGCGCTCGTTGTGCGCATTGACTGCTTCTTCCACCAACACCCGTTTCTACGAGTTGTGGCGGCAGCATTACGAAGCCATCAACCGTGCCAATACGGCTATCGGCCGCATTCCCGGTATCGCGCAGGGTGATGCCGCTGTGAAAAACAGGCTGGTGCTCGAAGCCCGTTTCCTTCGCGGATTGCTTTACTTCAACTTGGTGCGCCTATGGGGCGATGTTCCTTTGGTGACGAAGGAGACCACCTCGCTGCAGGATGTGCAGGTGGCCAAAAGCCCGAAAGAGGAAGTGTATAAGCAGGTTATCGCTGATTTCAGCGCGGCTGCTGTCGGATTGCCGGTGAAATATACCGGAGCCGATGGTTTCAGGGCAACATCGGGTGCTGCAAGAGCTTTCCTGATTGACGTGTATGTCACACGCCGCGAATACGATAAGGCGGTGGCGCAGTACGACACCATCAGCAAGGCTCCCTACAACTACGATTTGTTTGCGAACTATGCCGACAATTTTGTCACCTCGAAAGAAAACACGGTGGAGCATATCTTTGATGCCAACTTCATTGCTGACGGTTCTGCTGCGTTGAGTGGAAAAGGAAACGTGAACATTCTTTCCTTGATTTCGGCTCCGGCATTCGGATTCGAAAAAGGGCAAGGTGTCGGCAACTCCGCCGACGAGCCAATCGTGACGCTCCGAGGAAAGTTTAAGGCGAATGATGTGCGTGCCAAGACAACCTTTAACGATTCCACATTCTCTTCGTCTGCCAAAACCGCAAAGGTGTATTATCCGCATTTCTACAAATATTGGGATCCTGCAGCTGCTGCAAACTTAGCTAATAATGGGGTGAATGCGCCGATAATCCGTTATGCCGAGGTGTTGCTTTTTGCTGCCGAAGCCAAAAACGAGCTTTATGGCCCGGGAGACCCGAATGATCCGAATTCGGCGTATGCCTTGTTTAACCGGGTGTATAAACGAGCGCGTCCCACCAGCAGCGGACTGACTCCTGGATTGAGCAAAGAAGATTTCAGAACGGCGATTTTCGACGAGAGGCAACTCGAATTTGTCTATGAGCAGATTCGTTTCTTCGACCTTATCCGTGTCAATGGTTCCGGTTCTGCTTTGTTGGTGAAAACGCTACAAGCACTGCCCGCCATCGCTGCCCAACAGGCGGCCGCCGGAATACCGGGTGTGTCGGCTACCAACGAATGGGTGGTGGCAAAGGCCAAGAATGTATCCGAAAAATTCTTAGTGCTGCCGATCCCTGCTGTGGAATTGCTGAACAATAAGAAACTGGAGCAAAACGACGCTTGGAAATGATAGTTGGGACAAATAGAAAATTAGTATCAAAAAAAATAATCAAACTAATGAAACGAATAAACAAAGGAATAAATATACTGACCTCGCTGGCCGTAGTAGCCGGCGGGTCGGTGTCGCAGGCAAAAGCACAGAGTGCCGATCAGCCATTTCAAGGAAAAATAGGTCGTACACTTGCCGAGTCGAAAGAGTGGTGGCCGGAGCCAGTGAAAGCACCCAAAGGCGCGCCCAACGTGGTGTGGATTCTGATCGATGACGTGGGATATGGTGCGGCAAGTGCTTTTGGCGGATTGATTAAAACTCCAACTTTGGATAGTCTGGCCAACAATGGCTTGCGTTATACAAACTTCCACACTTGCGCTATCAGCGCGCCTACCCGTGCCGCCTTGCTCACCGGACGCAACAGTGCGTCGGTGCATGTGTCCGGCTTTTCGCACACCGTGCTGTCGGCCGGATTTCCCGGATGGGATGGACGGATTCCAGCTTCTGCCGGAACGATTGCGGAGATCTTGCGCGAAAACGGTTACAACACCTATGCCGTTGGCAAATACGGGGTGACACCCGACGAGGATGCCACCGATGCAGGTCCGTTCGACCGCTGGCCGACGGGAAAAGGCTTCGACCACTTCTTCGGATTCCTGGGCTCGCAAACAGATCAATACAAACCCGATTTGGTGGAAGATCAATGGCACGTGAAGCCCGATGGCCGCCATCTCAGCGAACAGATCACCGACAAGGCGATCCAATACATCGACCGTCAGAAAAAGGCTGCGCCCGACAAGCCGTTTTTCCTCTATTATGCCCCCGGAGCCGTACATGCGCCGCATCAGGTGGCCAAGGAATGGAGCGATCCCTACAAGGGGAAATTCGACAAAGGTTGGGATGCCTACCGCAAGGAGGTGTTCGAGCAACAGAAAAAACTGGGCGTAATTCCTGCCAATGCCATCTTACCGGATCGCAACCCCGACATCAAGGCCTGGGATAAATTATCCGACAACGAGAAAAAACTCTATGCCCGCTTCATTGAGGTATATGCCGGCTATCTCACTTACACCGATTACCAGATTAGCCGCGTTATCAACCACC
>MKRS01000256.1 GCA_001897035.1 Bacteroidales bacterium 45-6 | reverse complement strand
CTGGTGAGCACGCCAAGTATGTATTCAATACCGGCCTGATGTTCCAAGATTTCGCCTTCCAGGATCACTTTGTTCCCATCCTTGTCCTCGAAACGGAGAAAGGATCCCTTCAAGCCTATTTTTTCAATTGTTCCGCTCGCCAAAACCGTTTTGGCTTCCATGTTGAACAATTTATATTTGATAGATGAACTTCCGCAGTTCAATACTAATACGTTCATAGAATTGCTGTTTTGGGGTTGTTTAGAATTTGTTTGGCCTGAGTTTCTTCCCGTTTTCGTCGTAGATATAGAATCCTCTGCCTGCGCTGACGCCTGTCTGCTTCGAATGGTATAAGCGCCAAAGCACAGGCGATGCCTTGTACTTTTTGTCGCCGTATTCGGCAAACATGTCCTCCATGAGGCGCACCACTTTTTCGATTCCGAAAATGTCTGCCAAATGGAACACTCCAAAACGTTGTCCGAAGATGACCTTGAATTCCCTGTCGATGTCTTCCAGCGAAGCCACGTTTTCCATCAGGATCTGGCAGGCTTCGTTGAGCATGGTTGCCATCAGGCGGAAACTAACCAACCCGCTGCTTTCCTGCACATTCACAGGTTTGTATTTGATGAGGTTTGAGAAAAGCACGATTTTGTCGAGCACATCCTGCGAGGTGTATGTTCCCTTCACCACTTCCAGCATCCGTGCGTCGGGTTGTGCCGTCGGGAAATGGATGGTCACACACCTTTCTTTGTATTTGAGGCTGGAGGCCAGTTCGCTCACGATCACGGTGGTGCCGTTGGTGGCGATGATTGCGTCGGGTTCGAGCACCATCTCCAAATTCTTGAATACCTCTTTTCTGAGTTCGAGGCTACGTTCTCCAATGGCGTCGTAGCGAATGCACTCTACAACGAAGTCGCAGCCTTTGAGCGAAGAATAGTCCAATGAACCCGTGATGCGGTTCATCGTGCTCCTTTTTTCTCCCTGCGTAAGTCCCCAGTTTTCGATTTTGGTATCCAAGCCGTCTTCGATCGAGCGCAATGCCTCGTTGATCTTTTCCAGGGATACTTCGATAAACACCACTTCCATTCCGGATAATGCGGTCAGACTAACAATGTTGCGTCCGTCGTGACCACAACCGACCACGCCTATCCTCGAAAAAAGCGATTTTTTACGCTCTTTTTTACTTAGGCCGTAATCTTCGATAGGTTCTTTTATTTCTGCCATTATGATTTATGTTGCAGGTGAGATGAAATTTGCCCAAGACACCTTTTTTGTAGAATATAGTTTACAATAATAAATATGCCAATATGCCAATGAGAAAATTAGCTGATTGATAATTCATTGATTCGTGAATATCTAAAATTATTTTCCAAGGGCTTTGGCGGCAATCGCTTGATTGGCGGCGATGGCCACCATCTTGTAGATGTCATCCACCGAACAGCCGCGCGACAAATCATTCACCGGCGAAGCCATTCCCTGGAGGATGGGGCCAACCGCTTCCGCTCCACCGAGGCGTTGCACCAGCTTATAGGCGATGTTGCCAACTTCCAAATTTGGGAATACAAGCACATTTGCACTTCCAGCCACCTGGCTTTCCGGAGCTTTTGTTTGGGCGACTGATGCCACCAAGGCTGCATCCGCTTGAAGTTCGCCGTCTATCTTCATGCTGGGGTCTATTGCTTGGGCCAGTTTTGTAGCCTCGATCACCTTGTCAACAGCCGGATCTTTGGCACTTCCTTTCGTGGAAAAGCTTAGGATGGCCACTTGCGGATCGATGTCCACCAATGCTTTGGCTGTGCGTCCCGAAGCCACCGCAATCTGAGCCAGTTGTTCTGCCGTTGGGTTG
>MKRS01000255.1 GCA_001897035.1 Bacteroidales bacterium 45-6 | reverse complement strand
TGAGTGTGTCCAACATATAGTGCTAAACAGTTACTACCTTTTATTTTATTGTAAAAATAAGTATAATTACGACTAATTGTTGTTTGAGTATAACGTATCATCTTTGGATTTAAACAGATAATATTATTATTTGTAGTTTCATTAGAAATCCTATTAAATTGATTGTATTTACCATGATTTTCCATACCGGTACCCACGCAACACCACATGGCCTCGTTAGGCGCAGAATAAATCCGGTAGTGGCGCGGACGAGCCGTGGTGAAATAAACATAACCTCCGTGCTCTGGATGTTGGGTGGAAAGGATATGATTGTAGATTGTTCTTTCGTAGTAATCAGCATATTTTGCCTCTGGACGTACTCTGAATAAATCTTCGGTCAGTTTCAACATGTTGTATGAATTACACGATTCGGGACCATCCACGTCACTTACAAAATCTGTACATGCTTCAGGACTTGGGAAATGTTCCCTCCTACTGTTTCCGCCAAAAGCCAACGAACGGTTTGTAGTAACCGTTTCCCAAAAGAAACTTCCGGCTTTGGCAAATTTCGGATCATGACTAAGCTCAGCAATTCTCTCAAATCCAACCACTTTCGGAATCTGTGTGTTGGCATGTTGGTTATCCAGATTGTCAATTCCCTTCGACATGGGATCCAAAAGCTTATTGTGCGAATACCGTTTGGCAGCCACCAGATACTTTTGATCGCCTGTCATCTGGTAAGCATCGGCATACACTTCGTCCATTCCGCCGTGTTCCATATTCAGAATCGACTGCATTTGATCTTCAGTAAAAGTGGAAGTTAGAGTGATTCCCCAATCACAAAATTTGAGGAACATTACTTTGGCATTCTCATAACCGCAATAAAGCCAGGCATCGCGAAGTCCGGCATACATTTTATGCAGGTTATAAAAAGGCGACCAGGCTCCGTTGTAGGCATTGAAATCTCCATTCTTAAACGTACCCCAAAGTTTTGCACTGTTGGGGAATCCACCGGCATAACCAACACCCCAGGCAGTATTATTTACAGCATTGGCATCTTGGCAAATTTTGATTTCAGAAAGCATATATTCCATACGTTTTTTACATTCCGCATTACCGGTTGAAGCATAATTCAGGGCTAATGCCGTGAGGTAATGTCCGGCAATATGGCCATCCAAGCCATCCCAGTTAGGATAAGTCTTGGCTTTCACGGGCAATCCGGCTTCTTTGCGATAAGGCGCCATCAGGCGGTCAACATCGTATTTCAACAGCACCTGGATATTCAAATCGCGCGCATGCTTGAACGGACCATCGAGTAATTTGACATCGCTCAACGGGAATTCATTCGGATAAAGTTTATTCTGCGCTTTAAGATTTAAACTTATGCAATAAATTACACAAAGGAATAGAAGGAACTTCTTCATTTAATAGAAACTTTATTTTTTGATATTATTTATAGTTGTGATATTACCTACCGCTTTATGTAAGCCTTTAGAACTTACTGTGAGCTTAATAATCCCTGGACTTCTGGTGCTTCTGATTACAACAAGTGCCCGTCCGCACCAGGCTTTGCGCGAAGTGCCGACGTAAGGGTCAATATCTTTAATATTGGCATTGTCTACACCGGCAATTATTCCCGGACCACTAATGTTAAATTCTAAGCTATTTTCGGCATTTGGCTGTAGTTTTCCATCTTTATCAGTTACTTCAACGGTTACAAAAGATAAGTCCTGTCCATTAGCAACTATTTTTGTCCGATCGGCAATTAATCTAATCTTAGCGGCATCACCCGAAGTTTGCAAAACAGTTGTTTCTACCTCTTTATTATCCACTACTCCAACTGCTTTTAACTCGCCATTAGTATAAGGAACACTAAATGTTGCCTTGAATTGTTGTTCTTCTGTTGTTGATTGTTCGCCCATCAGTTTCTGATTCAGATAAAGTCGAACCTTTGGATATTTAGAATAAACTTCAACTTCCTGTGGTTTCCCTTCGTGACCCGGCCATGTCCAGCTTTCCCATGTTGGCCAAACTGACCATGCGGTTGCTTTTATTTTTCCGGATTCTGGATTAGGCTCCCGAACGGCCATATATAGCTTTTCATTATCATTATAGAGCATGTTTCTGTAGTGCGAAATCGGTTTACGCCATCCTGTCAGGTCAATATCACCACAATAGGCACCGTGCCACGGAAACATCTTGCCTTGATAATGTTCACCCGGAACATCTCCCGGATAATACCAGCGACCAATGCCCGATTCGCCCAAATAATCAAGCGCCGTCCAAACAAAATCGCCCAGAATATAATTATGACTTTGCACCATTTTCCAATTGGCAAAAGCATCTCTCGGATACGATTCGGTTTGAACAATAACCCTCGAAGGTACTCTCTCATGATCAGACGGAGCACGGTGTAGCTGATAATTATACCCACCAATATCTTGAACTGCAAATAACGGATCAAATATATTCCAATCGCTGTCCCAGGTCGTCATTGCTGATGTTACAGGACGTGTCGGGTCATTTTTGTGAACACAATCCACAAGCATTTTGGCAATTGTAACCGCTTCCGGTTTCTTTCGTTCAATGACTTCATTTCCGATACTCCACATGATAATGGAAGGATGGTTTCGGTCACGTTGTACCATGGCTTCTAAGTCGCGTTGCCACCACGCATCAAAGAGTATTGAATAATCGTAATCATTCTTCTTTTCTTTCCAACCATCAAATGCTTCATCAATAACCAACATTCCCAATCTGTCGCAGGCATCCAAAAATGCTTCTGAAGGAGGATTGTGCGAAGTTCGAATAGCATTAAACCCTGCTGATTTAAGCATTTGAACCCTACGTTCTTCAGCCCTATCAAAAGCGGCAGCACCTAAACAACCGTTGTCGTGATGCACACAACCTCCATTGATCTTCACCGTTTCTCCATTCAATTGAAATCCATTTTCGGTAGTGAATTTTATGGAGCGAATGCCAAAGCTTGTTTTAACGCTCTCAACTACTTTTTTATTCTTCTCAATACGAACTTGTGCCTGATATAAATGAGGAGTTTCCGGAGTCCATAGTAAAGGTTCTGAAACCTGAACGATTTGTTCAACCTCTTTCTCACTGTTGGCAGGAAGTTGTACTACCTGTTGATTTTCACCTGATTTTCTCGCTTTTGAATCCCAAAGTGTAGTATTGAGACTAACACTTTGAGCTAATCCTGTCTCATTTTTCACCAGCGTTTTTACTATGACAGTTGCCTGATTAGTGGATACGTTGGGAGTTGTAACCGTTGAACCCCATTGCGCAACATGTATTGGATTGGTAACAACCATCCAAACATGTCGGTAAATACCTGAGCCACTATACCAGCGGCAATTCTTTTGTTTTGAATTGTCCACCCGAACAGAAAGAACATTCTTACCATTTAATTTCAGGTACGGGGTAAGATTGTAGCTAAAAGAGGTGTACCCATAAGGGTGAATGCCAAGTGATTTTCCGTTAATAGACACTTCTGCGTTCATATAAACTCCTTCAAAATAAATAGACACAAGCTTGTCCTTAAACGATGCCGGTAGCGTGAACGTTTTTCGATAGCAACCAATACCTGCAGGAAAATATCCTCCATCGTTGCCCATCGGATTATCCGAATTTAAAGTACCCTCAATGCTCCAATCATGAGGTAAATCGAGGCTTCGCCAATTTTTATCATCAAAATCGACAGTGCTTACAGCCGGAGGATCTCCCAAAAAAAACTTCCAATTACTATCGAAGAGTTGTTTGCCGTGCGTTATTTGTTGTGCTTTGATATTTATAGTACTGGCTAATAGAAGTACAGACATTATTGGTAAAAACTTGAAATATTTAAACATGGTATTCAATTTTATCATTAATTTTATCTCCATCCTGTTATTATTGTACCATCAAGGCATCCACAGCTACAGGTCCGGAACCACGATTAATAATACCAATCGTATGTTTGCCCGAAATCAGACCTGAGATAACACAGACTACTTGTTGTGCCTGGCGTGTTCCAGTGATAGACAAATCCGCTGATGCACGGGTTTTGCCATCAATCTGAACTTCTATTTTCCCTGCTCCCGCTTCTTTTGGTGCAATAACCTTAACACTAGTTCCTGTGAACAAGTAAGTCCAGGTATCACCAGGTGTATTGCTGGTGGTAAGGTCGTTATTGAAATCTCCGGTTTCCAAATTACCTTTGCGAGGCCATCCAGGTGCTTTTGCGCCGGGATCATCGTCATTGATCCACCCTTTGTCGTGGGTAATACGCAAAACCCTACATTTCGAAGCCAACGATTGATCGGCAATTTCAGGTAATATTTGCGGCAATCTTTCAGGTGTTACAGTCAGTCCTTTGTCATCCTGAACAAACGTCATTGGAATATCGGAACCGAGCAATTCAACTTTGGACACTTTGCCTAAAGTGGCACCACTGGTGTGAAGTGCAGGAAGAGTGACCGCATTGCCATCCCAATCCATAAGCGTGGCGTAAACATTACCTTGATTGCGAGTATAAAGAACTTTATTATCGCCAAAAATTTCAAACGGGCGGGATCCGTACACAGCTTCCCCGTTAATTTTCAGCCAGGCACCAATGTCTTTACAGATTCGAATCACTTCAGGGTCGAGACCACCACGTCCATGTTGAGTGATATTGAGCAACATAGTACCGTTGCGCGACACGTTTTGCATCAACAGTTCAATTATTTCTTTCGCATCCTTGTATTTCTGGCCGACCTGATAATGCCACTCAGCAATGCTTGTTTCTGTCTGGAAAGAATAAGGCGTAATCTGCGATTCGATGATGGCTTCAGTACTCTTAACAAGTGATCGATCAACGAGAGGAAGCAGCAGAGGACTGTTCTGGAAACTATTGTATCGCCCACCAACAGCTTTGAGGTTAATCACCACGTCCATTTTCCCATGATTCCATTGCAAAGACTTATTGTAGTAGTTAGCAATCAATTGCGGAGCAAGAAAGCCTAATCCCATGTTCACACCTAAATCCATTTGTGAGTCACCTGCATGTTCATCAAAGTAAATCATATCGGGATGATACTTGGTGATGGCATCATCTACCCGCCACATAAATTGGTTGGCAAAAGGTGAATGCAAAGGATCTTTTTTGTCGTGTTTCGGTCCATATAAATCAACCGGATCCATGCCCTCCCACCATTTCCCTTTCCCATCCAGAATTGTTTGAAGTGCATCATAAGGTACACCTTGTTTCGGTCCAGTCTTATCACTTGTGTAACGAACTGTCATAAACTGTCCCCATGTTCGCCCCGGAGTGTTATGAAACCCAATGCCAAAGCGTAAGCCATACAGACGGGCAACCTTTTCCCAAGTTCCAACAATATCCTGCTTAGGCCCAACATTTACCGAATTCCATGGCTGGTATTTGGAGTCCCAACAATCAAAATTATCATGATGTACTCCCATTGCCATAAAATATTTAGCACCCATCTCCACATACAAATTCATAAGCTCTTCGGGATTCCATTTATCAATCAACCAGTTATGACATATATCCTTGTATCCATATTCGGAGGTATGACCAAAGTTTTTGAGGTTGTATTCATATTGTTTATCGCCCTGCATATACATGCCTCGTGCATACCAATCACCCTGTTCGGGCATGGATTGCGGATCCCAATGCGACCATGCACCAAATTTAGCTTCGCGCCACCAATCTGGTACAGAGTAGATCCGACTTAATCCTTCCCAATCGGCAGGATACGAACCGGCTGCAACAGGTAACGCAGGCAAATTCCAAATATCAGGAGGCAATCCCAAATCATTTTTTCCAACAATAATTTTGTCAATATTCACCGCAATATCATTATCATCCAACTTGATGGTTACCGAACCACGATTAGGAATTGCAATGTCTATGATTGAATAAAGAAATGATTCTGTGAGGGATCCGGATGAATGTATATTGATTTTACGTATTGGTTGATTATCAACTGCAATACTAATCGTACCAACTGACACTGATGCATAGTGAATAGCTATTTGATCGGATACAGGCAGATTAGAAAACTTTATGCCTTCGCCCTGTTTTGTTAAACTAACGATATATCCTATAGAAGATTTATTATCTGGTACTTTTACTTTTAAAGCACTACCAATGAGTTTTGATGATTTTACCTCAAGGATATGTTTTAGTGACTGGGCTTCAGATAGAAAACTAAAGCCAAGTACAAATAAAACATATATCAGAAACTTCTTTTTTTTGAGCATCGTTATAATAGTTATAATCTAACTACTACTTTTTTCCATTGTAAGTTATGATTTTTTCAATCTTTTCCCCATCTACAGCGACTGTAATACTGAATTTACGTGTTGCAAGCATTCCCGGGAATAAGCCTTTACGATCATCAATTATCAGCGTTTTACTTTTGTCATTCCATTTGAACGAAATGGTAGAATAAATGCCATTTTCGTATTTATAATTGTCATTTACGTCTTCGTACAAAGTAAACTCGCCATTAGCTCCGGGATATACGCGAATTTCGAGGTTATCCCATTTTTTGGTAGCATACTGCATTTACGGTACGAATGGCATAATACTTCCTGCTCTAATGTACAAAAGAATTTCATCTATCGTTGTAACTTTTACTATTTCCTGACCACCATTGATTTTACCATTCGTCCAGAAATCGTACCAAACAGTTCCTTCAGGTAAATATTTGTTTGGGCAGGGTCAGTGGAAACACAAATTACAACACGGACAGAAAGGAGTAATATTAGTTTATTTGATTTAACCATTTTTTATTTTTTCTCAGAAAATCTCCACCAGTCAAAATTAAATAAATCACTTTCTCCTTTGAATACAAAATACAAATCATGCACTCCTGTCACTTTCTTTACTTTTGCCGTAATTGTTTTATAAATATCCCCCTCACTGGAAGCATTCACTTTAATCGTTGCCAATAAAGCTCCATCCTCTTTATCGGTACGAACTTCAAGTTTACCACCTTTTAATGACGCAATACAAACATCAATAGTTGATGCCCCTTTACCAAAATCTATACTGCGAATTTTGATGTAATCACCGTTATCAATATCGGTAACATACGTACCTATTTTAAGGTTAGAAGCCGTTTTAATTCCTTCTTCCCATGCAAAAGTTTCTGCTTCGGTTCGAATATAAGGATTCAGATTTGCTACAGGCTTTGTAACACCCGCTTTAGAGTGCAGTAATTCAGAAATTGAGCCATCAGAATTAAAATCAAAAGGGACTACATTAATTGCCCTCTTTTTGTCGTGTCCACCCGGCAAATCCTGATTGAAGTAGAAAAGATACCAATTGCCTTTGTATTGAATTACTCCAGGGTGGTTACCGATACAACCCTGAGCCATGCCTTTCATTACCACACCTCCATATTTCCAAGGACCAAGTGGAGAGGCACTTGTTGCGTAGTAAATTGCTTCGGGAATATGCGCCGCATAAAACAGGTAATATGTGCCATTGCGTTTAAAGAACCAAGGAGCTTCCTCATAATCGGAACCAAAAGCTGTCGTGTCCTTTATATCAAAAGTAATAATGTCACCCGAATAAGAAATCATGTCTTCGTTTAGCTTAACGCAATACAATGAATTATTTCCCCAGTACAGGTAAGCTTGGCCATCCTCGTCAATAAACACCGTTGGATCAATATCCTCCCATAAGTGGGGATTATAATTTGTCTGACTTGAAGAAATAAGAGGCTTTCCGAGAGCATCCTTAAATGGTCCGTAAGGAGAATCGGATACTAAAACGGAAATACAATCACCGCCATCAGCCAATCCACTCCAAGGCGAAATATAGAAATAATACTTGCCATTACGGTAAATTGCCTGAGCGGCATTGGCATTATATTTTGCCGCCCAGCCCAGCGAGTCGACATTGAAAATTGGAGCGTGTTGTGTCCAGTTTACCATGTCAACAGTACTAAAACAAAGGTAATCTTTCATAATAAAACCTTTTTCTGTCGCATTATCCTCATCATGACCGGTAAAAAGAAACAAGGTATCGTTATGTACCATCGGAGCCGGATCGGCAGTATATACATTCTGAATAATCGGGTTTTGAGCATAACTCATCATGCCAGTAAGGATGAAGGCTATTATCCCCAATATTGAGAGTAGTTTTAATTTATTCATTGTTATAAAACTGATTTATACTTATTTCTTTGCAGGTACACTTATACCTTCGGTTGTCAAAGTGATGGGTTTAATTGTTCCATCGGGATTGAAGTATAGATATTCAACGCACACCTGACGGCGACAATCACCGCCGGGTGTTCCATCTAATGCGTAAGCTCCGTCGTGGTAGAAAAAATACCATTGTCCCTTAAACTCATTAACCGACGGATGAATGGTAAAACCATGCTTTGCTGAACTGGTAATTAGGCTTCCATAAGTCCATGGACCTGTGATTTTCTTTGCATAGGAGTAGGCAATTTGCTCAGCCTGTACACCAGGCGCATCGGCAGCATAAACCATGTAATAGAGATCGCCACGTTTGAAAAGCCAGGGACCTTCCGAATAGTTCCTAAATGGCACTTTGGTGATTGCTCCGTCAATCTCAACCATGTTACGTTTCAGTTTCACCATATAACAGTCTCCATTACCCCAAGCCATCCATGGAGTGCCGTCTGTGTCGATAAAGACTGTGGGATCAATGTCCGAATTCCATCTGTGCGAATCTGTAGTCATATCATCGGTAATAAGGGGTTTGTCAGGAAGGGCTTCTTTAAAAGGTCCTGTTGGGCTATCGCCGACTGCAACTGTAATGAAATGTCCTTCTTTGCGGTCGAGAGTAACGTAATAATAATATTTTCCATCCTTTTCCACCACTTGTCCTGCCCAGGCTGAGCCTATATTCGCATTGACAAAGTCTTTGGCTGCTAAAACAGGGCCATGAGCTGTCCAATGTTTCATGTCAGTAGTGGAATAACAAAGCCAGTCAGGCATATTGAACCATCCTCCTACAGAGGCTTTATCCTGACCAACATAAGCGTAAACCGTGTTCCCAATGACAGTTATAGCCGGGTCGGCAGTAAAAGCATCCGTAAAAAGTGGATTTTGCCCGGCTTCACGTGGCAGTGCTTCTCCTGAAATCTTCACCTCATCAATGACCCCATCGAGTACCTGAAGACTATTGGGAAAGCCTCCTGGGAACCCTCGACCTATTACCCACATACCGGCATCACTTCGTAAAGCCTTGCCTCTGAAAGTAATTGAAGAAGGTTTGTTGAAACTAACTTGACTAGAAGATTTTACTTCAAGCGAAAGTGTAGTCTGGCCACTCTTGGAATTATATTCGGCATGTGCACGAACATCATACCACTTACCTACCTCTACATCATCTCCTGCTACTATTCTACGAGGCACTCCATCAGCACACATCACCTCAACAAAGTATTTTTTTTGCATATTGTCAAAGCCAATAGACACATCACCAGCCAACTGCCCTCTCTCTCCTTCTTTGCAAAGGTAAACTTGTTCTGTACCCAGCAAATTGCATTTCAAACTCGCCTCGATGATCCAGCTTTTTTGCATATCGTAATACGCCAACGGGCGATTGAATGTAACTACATATTCACCGTTTTTCAACGCAAGCGAACGGGTGTTAAGCTTTCCAGCAACCTGAGAGACGGGAACATCATCGGAAAAAACATTCGGTGACGCTTTTGCACCACGAGCCTCTAAAAAATTTCCCTTGCCCGACTCATCAAAAATATAAGGTTGAGGTTCGATAGGGTTGCGGTTGTCAGCTGTAAGAGGCTGACCAACTATGGGTGTTGAGAGTGAATCACCTTTGAGGTGCCTAATCTGTTCGAAATTCCAGTGGGCAAGAACTTCAATCTGACAATAAGCATTGTTATAACCTGACAACAAGGCAATAGCGCTGAGGATAAACACCTTTTTTAAATTGAAACGATTTTTAAGATACATGATATTTCAATTATTTAATTGCCACCAGTCAAAATTGAAGAGCTCGCCTTCCCCGCCTCCGAACACAAGGTAAAGGTCGTGCACGCCTTTCACACTACTGACTTTGGCCGACTGGGTTTTCCAGGCCGTTGCTTCGCCTGTTGGTTTTACAAGGAGAGTGCCAAGCAAAGTGCCGGTTGTGCTGCCGATGCGAATTTCGATTTGCCCGCCGGTGGAAGCCGCCGCAACATTCGCCGTAAACGATTTTACCCCTTTTCCAAAGTCCACACTGCGCACTTTGATATAATCGCCGGTATGAATTTGAGTAACATAAACTCCTGTTTGCGGATCGGTAGCCGTTTTCACCCCTTCAGACCAGGCAATGGTTTCCGCCTCCACCCGCTTGAAAGGGTTCAGGTTGGCAGCACTTTTCACCACTCCTTCCTTTGTGGGAGTAATCAACGGGATAGAACCATCGGCACGAAAGCGGAAAGGTTCGATGCAGACCGAGCGCTTGAATCCGCCGCCACCGGGCAAACCGGCATCGTGGTAGAACAAGTAGGGCTGTCCCTTCAATTCGATATATCCCGGGTGGTTGGTAAACGCCCCATGGTTTTTGATGACGTGCATAATGGTGTCGCCATACACCCAAGGGCCTGTGGGGCCTGTGCTGGTGGAATAGGCTAAATGCTCGGGGACACCGCCCGCGGGATAGAGCATGTAGTATTTTGAATTCCGTTTAAAAAACCAAGGCCCCTCTTCGTAAGCAGCAGTGCGGTTGTCTATTTTTTTGGAACGATAGCCGAAATTCTCGTCTTTCAAATCTTCTTTGACTATGCCATAATTCTGGTCATACGAAACCATGTTTTCGTTCAGCTTCACGTGCCATAGATTGGGATTGCCCCAGTAAAGATAGGCTTGCCCGTCGTCGTCGATATAAACGGTAGGATCGATGTAGCCATAGCCTACGAGTAGCGGTTTTCCAATCGCATCCTTGAAAGGGCCTGTCGGGCTGTCCGAAACTGCGACCCCAATGGCATTGCCTCCGTTCTTCATGTTCACCGGAAGATAATAATAAAACTTGCCGTTCCGGTAAATACATTGTCCGGCCCAGGCATCGCCACGCGACCATTCAAAGGTTTTGTACGACAGCACCGCTCCGTGGTCTGTCCAGTTCACCATGTCGGTGGACGAATAGCATCGCCAATCGTTCATCGTGAAAAAGTTTTTCACAGTGACATCTTCATCGTGACTGGTATAGAGATAAACCGTTCCGTTGTGAACCATCGGCGCCGGATCGGCTGTATAATGAGTTTGAATGATGGGATTTTGTGAATACACAAATGCTACGGACATGAATAGCCCAAGCACTAAAGTAAGTTTAATTTTTAAAGAATTCATTCTATTTTGAATTTGATCGATAATATACAAATTATCAGAGTTACTTTAATATCGTTTTTAATGTCAACACCTTTGAGCCTCGCCTGATTATCACCACCGTTACTCCTACATCTCCTGGCAATAATTCTTCATTCGATGAAGCTCTGAATGTTCGAACCTCCTGCCCTACGGCATTATAGATATGGATCATATCATCTGGAAGTATATTGGTGATGTAATTTTGATGGTTTTTAGAAACAATAGAAGGTTGAATTTCTTTTTCTGAATTGACATCAGAAGGCGATGCGGCGTAAAATTTCCACCAGTTCAAATTAAAGAGGTATCCACCTCCTCCTGTAAAAACAAGATAAATATCAAAGACACCTTTAATATCATCAATTGCACAGGTTTTGGTTTCCCAGGTTTGCCAGGATTCGGTATTCGTAACCTGACATTTGCCAGCTAATGTTCCCGACGGGCTATTCAAACGGATCTCAATATATCCACCGGCATTGGCCGACGAAACTCTTGCCTCAAACCTCGATGTTCCTTTATCAAAATCGAGTGCCTTTATCTTCACCCAATCTCCATTTTCGATATAGCCAATATTCTTACCTCCACCCATATCGTTACAATCCTCTGATTGAATGCCCGATTGATCGCTAAAATCCTCAACTTCATTTTTCACGTAAGGTGAACGATTATAGACTTTTACTACGATTGGTTTGGACTGCGCAGCTCCCATTTTCCCCTGAAAGCTTGCGGTCACTGTCACTTCTCCCTTGCTTAGGGCATTGATGACGCCATTGGCTATCGTTGCAATTTGAGGAGCTGGATTAAGTAGCGAAACGAAATGGGTCACATCCTCAGCATGTCCATCAAAATACTCCGCCTTGATAACGATAGGAGCCGAACTTCCACTCAACAACTCAATTCTATCAGGTTCAGATACAAGCTTACTCACTGTCAATTCACTTTTCAAGTCCTTTACGATAAACTTCAGATTATCCGCAACACCTTCAAAAGTAACATTGACATTTTCAGCCCCATACCCAACTCCATTAACAACGCC
>MKRS01000254.1 GCA_001897035.1 Bacteroidales bacterium 45-6 | reverse complement strand
GTATCTGGCCTACACGACGGAAGAATCGGAGAAGCTCGAAGTGTTCCAAAAGACGGAAGAACTCGGCGGAAACTATGAACTGGCGATTAAACAGCTTGCCGAAAGCAAACGGCAAAAACAGTAAGTATTAACCGGGACAAAAATCCCATAACCACTAAAAAAATCATGTTTAGCAAATTCAATAAAGAACAACTGGCAAAATTGGCGCTCTACACCACCGGAATAAACAATATTCTGCTGGAAGCGATGCTATCGTCATCATCGGAACCGGAAGTAGAACTGGAACTTTTCGTTGTCGAAACAGGCGATGAAACGAAGAAAGAGGCCGAACCGCTGAACCTCGACGCCTTATGCGGCGATTGGAAAAGCGTTTGCAAGCAACCCGCCCTGCTCATCTTCAAGGCCGCTCCGGGCTATATGATCGCCTTGGGAAAAAAGCCGAAAAAGGAAGAAACGGGCGAGTGCTACCTGATCCGTTACATGGAGGGCAACCTCTGTTTCAATGCGGGAAAGGGCAATGTATATCTCGCCTACGACGGGGAGAAAGACGCGATAACCCTTTTCCCCGGGGGCGGGTACACACGTATGGACGAATCTCAAAAATAAGGAGGCCGCCATGTTCAGGACAGGTAACGGAACCGACCACAAAATCGTGTCGTGGCTGGATTTTTCCCTGCGGGATATCACGGGGCGTTGGGTAAGCCCGGAAGGTGCGCCGGGTGTGCGGATATTCCGCAATGAAGCCCGCAAAAACGGCGGCCTTTGGCTGGAACTTACATACAACAACCCGCAGGCAGTCTATTCGCGTCCGGTGAAGGAAGTGTTCGGTGTCCGCTACTTCGACCTGTACGGGCGTGTGGAAATAGCCTACGACGGGGAGCGGGAAATCCTCCTGCTCTCCGACTACGGCGAATACATCCGGGAGGAAGAACCCCGGATAACAGAAAATCAGTAATAACAATTAAAAAATCAAAGATGAAAAAGATGTTTATATGCCTTATGGCAATGGCGCTCTGCTGCACTTTTCAGGCACGGGCGCAGTGGGCGGTCATCGACCCGTCCAACCTCGCGCAAAATATCCTGACGGTTTCCAAAACCGCCACCACGGCAAGTAATGTAATCAACTCCTTCAAGGAAATGCAGAAGATTTACAGCCAGGGCAAGGAGTATTACGACGCGCTCAAATCGGTGCATAACCTGATTAAGGATGCACGCAAAGTCAAGGAAACGGTGGAAATGGTGAGCGAAATATCGAAGATATACGCTACTAGCTATAACAAGATGCTCACGGACAAAAATTTCACGGTGGCGGAACTGGAAGCCATCGGCGACGGCTACACCAGACTGTTGAAGGAAAGCGGCAACCTGCTTTCGGATATAAAGCAGATTGTTTCGCCCGCCAACGGGCTTTCCCTGAGCGATGCCGAACGGATGGATATTATCGACAAAATCCATGCAAGAATGGCTGAATACCGCAACCTGACCAAGTATTATTCCCAAAGGAGTATGTCCATATCGTATATAAGGAGTCAGGAAAAAGGCGATCTGGAAAGGGTGCGTTCATTGTACGGAGATCCGTCCGAAAGATATTGGTAGGCCATGATGTTGCTTGCAGTAGATTTCGAGAACCTGCATCAGATTCTACGCAATCTGTATCAGGAGATGCTTCCGCTTTGCGGCGACATGATCGGTGTCGCCAAAGCGGTGGCCGGATTGGGCGCACTGTTCTACGTGGCTTACCGTGTATGGCAGGCATTGGGACGGGCGGAGCCTATCGACGTGTTCCCCTTGCTGCGGCCTTTCGCCATCGGCTTGTGCATTATGTTCTTCCCTA
>MKRS01000253.1 GCA_001897035.1 Bacteroidales bacterium 45-6 | reverse complement strand
AGAGTACTTGAATCAAAATCGTATATTTCTTTGCACCAAAAGCTTTGCGGATACCAATTTCTTCTGAACGTTTTTTGATTTGCGACATGCTGAAACTCGATAGATTGATTGCGGGAACCAAAAATAATATCACCAGGATAAGCAAAATCCGTTTTGGAGCTTTGGATTCGTCAACGGCTGTTCCCGAATCAATGTTGTCTTTTTGCGTGCGGTGGTCATAAGGCCCCCAGAAATTTAGCGTGTATTTAGGGTTGTTCGCCTCATATCTCCGCTCTGTTGCCCGCACTTCTTGCTTTATGGCTTGAAAATCAGCTTTGCTTTTTGCTAATATGAGCATCACCCCCCAACTGTTTTTGTATCCATACACAGAAGTAAGGGGTACAAACAGATCGCCCTGACTAAAAGTGAAAACGGGCGAAACGTCTTTCACGACACCTGTGATGGTGTAGGGCACGTAATTGACATTGACGGTTTTGCCCGTGGCAGCACTTGTCCCAAAGAGTTTTTTAGCAATTTTTTCGGTGATCACCGCTTTTTTTAACCCCGACTGATAATCCGCTTGGTCGAATGGTTTTCCTTCGATAAAGTCAAAAGAAATGATTTTCCAGTAATTGCCATCGGTCTTTGTTTGGGAGCAAGTGTATGAATTGTTTGTTCCTTCAATGGTCAGAATCGCATTTTCTTGCTCGCGGGTGATCAGCGACACCGTTTCGGGAACTTTGATTTCGGATAAATACTGTTTGTATAATTCATACGGAAGATCTCCCGAGGTCCACTCCCTGTTCAATGTGTCGCGGCTTTTTTGCTGATAATTTTTGAGATACAATGTTCGGCTTCGGTTCACCTCTGGTGCCATATCCATCTCATTGATATGCTGCACCATGATGATGACCATAATCATCATGATGGCCAAGGCTGTCCCCAGGATGGAGACTGTGCTGATAAGCCGGTTTTGCTTCAGCATGGCCAGTGTTTGTTTGAAATATATTTTAAACATGCGTTGTCGGGTTGTAAATTTGTTGATTCGTGAATTCGTTTATTTGTAAATTCGCTCATTCTCACATTGGCATATTATCGAATTGGCACATTATATCATTCCACCCTTCTTCCATCGAAAAAGCGCACAATCCGTTTCGTCGTTTTGGCGATGTGCTCGTCGTGTGTGACCATCACGATGGTGGTTCCTTCTTCGTTTAGTTTGAATAACAGATCCATGATCTCATTTCCCATCCGGCTGTCGAGATTTCCGGTTGGCTCATCGGCAAGGATAATCTGCGGATTGCCTACCAATGCCCGGGCAATGGCCACGCGCTGGCATTGTCCGCCTGAAAGTTGGGATGGAAAATGCTTCATCCGATGAGAAAGTCCAACCCGCTCCAGTACCTCCTTAGCTCTGTTGGTTCGCTCGTTTGCGCTCGCTTTCCGATAGAGTAGGGGAAGCTCCACGTTGTCGATCACGCTCAGCGAATTGATTAGGTGGAAACTTTGGAAAATAAACCCGAGCGTATGATTCCTGAATTCCGACAATTGGCTGTCGTTCATCTGAGTAGTGTTGATGTCATTCACAAACACAGATCCGTTTGTAGGGTTGTCGAGTAGCCCCATGATGTTGAGCATGGTGCTTTTTCCGCAGCCGGAAGGTCCCATTACCGATAGAAACTCCCCTTTTTCCACTTCCATGTTCACATTCTCTAACGCCAAGGTTTCTACCTCTTGGGTGCGATATACCTTGTTGATCCCTTGCATACTGATAATTGCCATAATTATTTGATTTTTAATGATTTTTTGTCTTTGTATTGCTCCATGTTGGAGATAATTACACGTTCGCCTTTGTTCAAACCCGATACAACTTCCACGTATTCGAAGCTCCCTTCGCCAAGTGTTACCGAACGCTTTTGGGCTTCGCCGCCTTTCATCACCCACAAATTATATTTTCCCGGGCCAATGTAGTATGCCCCTGATGGAATACGCAAGACATTTTCCCGAAACCCGTGTTCCACAAAAGCATCTACGCGTAACCCACTGCGAAGGTTTTTGTTGTCCGGATTTTCCAACATGACAATGAACTTGATAACTCCGTTTTGTGAAGAAGGGATAATATTCACCACCGTTCCCTGAAGCTTAGCACTGGCAATTCTCACCACAGCTTTTGCTCCGGGCGTGAGCTGATCGGCATACGTGTCGGCAATTTCAGCTTCCACTTTGAAACGGGACAAATCCGAAAGGATGGCAATCTGCGTTCCTACTGACACGGGCGAACCAATTTGGTTGTTCACGTATGTCAAAGTTCCATTCATTGGTGCCAAAATGCGGGAATCACGGAGAAGCCGTGCACTTTGCGCCAGACTTTTTTCAAAAATGGTGAAGTCGAGCTGTTGCACCTTTTGTTCTGCCACGGAATTGCGTTTCTCATTGGCAATTTTTTGTTTCAATTGTTCCAGTTCGAGGCTTGCGACCCGGAAGTTCAACTCCTTTTCCCTGATTTTATCCCGGGTACTTGCACCGATGCTATCGAGGTAATGCTCGTTTGCCAAATCCGTTTTCATTTGGCGAAGCTGCATCTCCTTCACCCGGTATTGCATTTCCATTTCGGAAATTTTGTTTTCTATCCCGATTCTCGATTGGAGTAACTTTCCCTTGCGCATCTCCCGTTCGTCCAGTTTTTGGTTGTATTCTGTTTCAACGCTAGCCAGCTCCAATTTCAATATGGGCTGATTCTTCGAAACCGAATCGCCGGAATTCTTATATACCTCCACGATGCGAGAGTTGATAGGTGCAATAATAATCTCCTCGTTGAGGGGAATTATTTTCCCGGAAGCATTCACCGTGGCATTGATATTGCCCGTGTCCACAGTTCCAGTTTGGATACTCTTGGCGGCGATAGAGGTTTCGATGGTTCGCAAAAACAGCACAAAGGAAATAACCGCCACAAAGGCAATGCTTCCATATCTTAGAAGCAGTTTGTTTCTTCTTTTTCGTCTTTCTTCGATGGGGATTAATTTGTCCATATTGTATTTCAATTTTCTGTCTTATTGGCAATACTCATGCCGAAATTTTAATTTATTGTGTGTGAGTATTTTATGTCTTTTTGGTATGTCCGAATTCGTACACTTGGTGTACGGATGCTAACAAGGCAATAATAAAACCTATTTAGCTGTAACTAATTCTAATACAAATGTTTTATGCCAAAAGGAACAATTTGATAAGGTTTTCTATCAGAAACAGTTTGTCGGTAATTCTGGCTCAAACCTGTTCAGGCAAGTGCATCCGAATTTTGCTTGAATAGATTTAGTTTTTTATTTTACAATCATTCGAAAAAAAACTATTCAACATATTAAAATTTGCAATCAAAACTCAATACACTGGGGCAAATTACTTACATTTGGCAAAAAATACACGACCATGGCCGATTCTGTAGTCATTATTCCCACATATAACGAAAAAGAAAACATCGAGAACATCATCCGGGCTGTCTTTACGCTGCCGAAAGCATTCGACGTACTCATCATCGACGACGGTTCTCCCGACGGGACAGCTTCCATCGTTAAAGCCCTGTTTCCAGAATTTCCCGAAAGACTTTTCATGGTGGAAAGGAAGGGGAAACTGGGACTTGGAACAGCCTACATCGCAGGATTCAAATGGGCATTGGAGAGAAGCTACGAGTATGTTTTCGAGATGGATGCCGATTTTTCTCACAACCCGAACGACTTGATCCATCTCCATGCGGCTATCTCCTCCGACGCAGACCTGGCGATAGGTTCCCGCTATGTGACGGGCGTGAATGTGGTGAATTGGCCGATCGGGCGGGTGCTGATGTCGTATTTCGCTTCGCTGTATGTGAAAATAGTGACCGGCATGACTATCCACGACACCACCGCAGGCTTTGTGGGATACCGCCGTCAGGTGCTTGAGGCAATCGACCTGGACAAGATCCGTTTTAAAGGCTATGCTTTCCAGATAGAAATGAAATACACGGCTTATTGCCTTGGTTTCAAGATCAAGGAGGTGTCCATCATTTTCGTGAACCGTGTGCTTGGAGTCTCCAAGATGAACTCGGGGATATTCGGAGAAGCTGTATTTGGCGTTATCCGCTTGCGAATGCGGAAACTTTTCGGCGGATTCAAGAGGAAAAAATAAATCAGGGATTAGCAAGTAGCTTGTATGTCGAAGAAGAAAAACTTCTATGTTGTGTGGAATGGAGTTGTTCCGGGCGTTTATGACGAATGGAGAGACTGCAAGCACCAGATTGATGGCTACGAGGGTGCGTTGTACAAATCTTTTCCCAATCGTGATGCTGCCCAGGAAGCATTCAACGACAACCCGTGGAAGCACATCGGCAAAAATGCAGAAAAACCGAAGCCGAAAACTTCTATTTCCAACCCAAACATTATTACAGAAAGTATTGCCGTAGATGCTGCTTGCAGCGGCAATCCCGGCCTGATGGAATATCGTGGCGTGTATGTGCGCACCGGCGAAGAGATTTTTCACCAAGGCCCTTTCGAACAAGGAACAAACAATATCGGCGAATTTCTTGCCTTGGTGCATGGAATGGCCTTCCTTAAACAAAAAGATCGAACCCTACCTATTTATTCGGATAGCGTGAATGCCATAAAATGGATAAGGGGAGGAAAATGCAAGACCAAGCTGGAGCAGACGAGCCAAAACAAAGTGATCTTCGACCTGATTGCCCGTGCCGAGAAATGGCTTGCTGCAAACGGCATTCCTTTCCATATCATCAAATGGGAGACTGACCAATGGGGCGAGATTCCGGCCGATTTTGGCAGAAAGTGATTCTTGTCCTGATTAATTCCAATACTTTTCGTCCTCCACCTCATTCTGACATAAATTTACCGAATCACCTTCTTCTCTGCGTGGTGGGGAAAACAACACAAATAGACCATAGAAAGCAACGATTCGCCATCCAAACCCACGTTCCGCTATTTTATTTCTCGTAAAAAATGAGTATATTTGTCCAAATCGTTGTTTTTCATACGAAAACGCAACAACCGATTGGCAACTAACTTTGTGTATTTCTCGTCAGGCTAAAGCAATGCCAGAGAAAAACCGATTCTCTTTTCAGAAAAAGTGTGACGCAGGAAAACACGGAATCCTTTCAGTTGTTAAAGAAAAAGTAAGAAACCATACATAAAACCAAATAGCAGCAGATGGCTCATTTACCCGGACTGATTTACGACCTGGCCCTTATCCTTTTGGTAGGGGCTTTCGCCGCTATCCTATTCAAAATTATCAAGCAGCCTTTGGTCTTGGGCTACATCATCGCCGGGTTCTTGGTAGGGCAACACTTTGATTTCCTGCCCGATGTGGTGGACAAGGAGAATGTGAAAACGTTCGCCGAACTTGGGGTGCTTTTTCTGCTTTTCAGCCTTGGGCTGGAATTTAGTTTCAAAAAATTAGTCCGCGTAGGCCCCACTGCCTCCATTACGGCAGTGGTGGAAATTATATTCGTGGGCATCGCTGGCTTCTTGGTGGGGAAGATGCTGGGCTGGAAGGATATGGACAGCCTGTTTCTGGGCGGTATGCTCGCCAGCTCGTCCACCACCATCATCCTCAGGGCCTTCGATGAGTTGGGGGTGAAAACCCGGCAATTTGCGCGCATCGTTTTCGGTGTCCTCGTGGTGGAAGACATTATCGTGATTCTGCTCATGGTGCTACTCTCCACGGTGGCAGTCACGCGCCATTTTGAAGGGATGGAAATTCTCTTCACGGTGCTCAAGCTGGGCTTTTTCATGGTGCTTTGGTTTCTGGTGGGGATTTACCTTTTGCCCACCTTTTTCAAGAAAGTATCCAAATGGTTGGACGAGGAAACAACGCTTATTCTGGCCATCGGATTGTGTCTCGGCATGGTGATTTTGGCCACCAAGGTGGGATTTTCTGCCGAGCTGGGCGCCTTCGTGATGGGGTCGCTGATTGCAGAAACCACGAAGGCTGAAAAGGTGGAGCATATCACCAAGCCGATCAAGGAGCTGTTCGGCACCATCTTTTTTGTTTCGGTGGGGATGATGATTAACCCCAGTGCGATGGTTCAGTATGCCTGGCCCATATTTGTCATCACACTGCTGGTGATTGTTGGCAAATTCACATTTAGCCTTGTGGGGGTGCTGCTCTCCGGCCAGCCATTGAAACAGGCAGTCCGTGTGGGGATGAGTATGGCGCAAATTGGAGAATTTGCCTTCATTGTAGCCACGCTCGGGCTTTCTTTGGGGGTGATTTCCGAGTTTTTGTTCCCGATTGCAGTTGGCGTGTCGGCCATCACCACCTTTACCACTCCTTACCTCATCAAATCGGCCGATCCTCTCTATGGCTGGATCGAAAGGAAACTTCCCCAGAATTGGCTGGGCAAGATCGAAGCTTATTCTTCCAACACCTCGAAGGCCACAGCCGACCCCCGCTGGAAAGTGGTGCTGATGGCGCATGTGAAGTTGGTGGTGCTCAACAGCATTCTGCTCATTGCCGTCCTGCTGCTGTTTAGCTATTTTGTAGCTCCGTTCATATCGGAGTATATGGGTAACAGCATGGTTTCTTCGGTGGCGACACTTTTGGCTGCGCTTCTTGCTGGCTCACCATTTTTGTGGGCCCTGCTGGCCAAAAATCCCGATGTTGGGGGAATGGAGTGGAACGACGAAACCCACAAAGCCCCGCTGATCGGGATCTTAGTGGGACGCATTGCTCTTGTCATCCTGATGATTGGCGTGTTCATCGACAGGCTCGTGTCCACTTGGACGGCCTTGTGGGCGGCCATTCCGCTGGTGCTCATTTTTCTCTTTCTCTTCTCGAAGAAATTCAAATGGCTCTATCAAAAGATCGAGCACCGATTTTTCACTAACTTGAATGCCAGGGAGATGGATGCCCTCAAAAAAAGCGGCACCGAGGCCAAACATACTCAGGGGACAGCCGAGTTGCAAAAGCACCTCGACACCTGGGATGCCCACATCGTGGAGCTCGACACCAATCCTTTGGCGAAATACGTAGGCCATCGCATCAGCGATTTGGGGTGGAGAAAACACTACGGCATCAATATCGTGTATATCAAGCGGGGCGATTATATCATACAACTACCCGAAGCTTCGGTACGCATATTGCCTTATGATAAAGTGGGAATCGTGGCTACTGACGAGCAGATTCAGCTCTTTAAGCCCGAATTTGACAAGACCGATCTCTCGTTTTGCCATACGATCGATAACGAAAACATTGTGCTCCGCAATATCCGGTTCAACAACAATTGCAAGCTTGTGGGCAAATCCATTTTCAATTCCCAGCTTCGCGAAAAAGCCCGTAGCCAGATCATTGGTATCGAGCGTGGAAACGACAGAATCATCAATCCGGATGCTTCCCTCGTGTTTGAAGAAGGAGATGAGGTCTGGATTGTGGGAGATGAAAAGAAGATGAAGGAATTTTTCGAAGTGGAAATGCCCAAGGAGTAAGATGAATATTCCGACTTCGGTCAAGATAAAAGGTTGCTTCAAAATACATTTGAAGCAACCTTTTATCTTGTTTTTTGCGCCGGATTATTTTCCTTTCCAGTTGAACTTGTTTTCTTTTTTATGTTTGCTGATTTGTTCTTTGATCGGGGCAAAATACTGCGCGATGAGGTTGTACAACTGCGGGTCGTAGCGCTTTAGCTCCTCCCGAGTGTTCACTTTGTTGTGCTTCCCATCCCCGTTGTCGTTGTTTACTTCGGCATTCACATTGAACCAATCCTGCACTCCTTCGGCAAAATATTCAAATATGTCGGTGGCAGCATAAGCATTTTTCCAGCGCCCTTTTGCCAATGCGGCGTCGAGAGAAGCTTTCAACTCGTCGTTGAATTGGGGATTCACCGGCACGATGCCGATCGAATGGATGGCGTGTGCAAATTCGTGAATCAAGATGTCTTCCGCATGGTATTTGTCAATTTGGTATGCCAATATGTTTTCCTCGGCACAAGTTGACATTGGCTCTTCGAGCGTGCCTCCCAAGCCCCTCGCCCTGAGGTCCCAATTCATCGCCGTGTCTTTGGCCAGATAAGCATGTTCGGGAATGTCTGTTGTGCCTTCATAACGGGCCATGATCCCGATATATGCCTTGTGCTTGGTGAGCGACCGCATCACTTGGGCGGGCAAAGCATCCGTCATTCCCTTGATGGTGATGTAGGCTGCATAGAAGCAACTGTCCGGCACCCGCCAAGAACTAATCACCGGAAGGCCGTTTACGTTCATGTATTTCTTGTAAAACTTATTCAGCTTCAGGCTGTCGGGCGGTGTGGCGATGGTCGGTTTTGCCGTAGAAACACCCTGTGTGGATTTATCCGAAGAATTTTCCAGATCTTGCATCTGGCTGGCTGCAAGAAAATGAGGCGAAAAAAAAGAAATGGCGAGCAGGCAGAAGAAGTGCAGAATCGATTTTTTCATGCGATTATTTTTTATTATGCGGCCTTGAATCAAGGTTCTCCCTTAGGTAACGCCGCCTGAGTTTTTAATCATTCACTATGGCAATTTGCTGAAATTCATGCTCTGTTTCATCGGATTTCAGTATTGATGTATGGTGTGTAAATATTCTATTTTGTCTTTTTCCGAGGGATGAATTTCACCGAAAGGATGTGTATGTCCTTTAGTGGCCGATCCAGCTTGTCGGTTTTTGCGGCGGCAATCTTGTCCACCACCTCCATTCCTCTGACGACCTCGCCGAACACCGTGTAGCTTTGATCGAGATGGGCCGCACCGCCTATTGTTTTATAGACTTGACGGCGATCCTCTGGGATTCGGTAACGGGGTGAAGTGGCGACTTCGATGTTTGCCCGGCGTTTCATTTCAGCAGCAACGATGGCAAGGCTGTCGGCTGGACCTTTTCCGGTTTCTAATCGCCGCAGATGTTCGTAAAGCTGGTTGTTTTCTGGTTTCCGGATCACCCGGTTGTAGGCAAGCATATAATTGATCCGGTTTTCGGCAATATTCAAGGTGCTGTCGTTATAGACCCGTCCTTGGATAAATGTGAATTGCGTGCTGCTCGATGCATGCAACGGATTCTCGTCGTCGCCTTCCCGTGCCGCATTGAGCGCTCCCCGTTTGTGGAACAGGTGTCCGTTCACTTCCTTGGGAATGGTGTAAGGCAACCCGCCGTTACCAAGTTCTGCGCCAGGCAAGGCATGTTTGCTATCCGGGTCGCCGGTTTGCACAACGAAGTTTTGGATCACCCGGTGAAACAAAAGGCTGTCATACACCTGCTTGTTCACCAGCCGGATAAAGTTGTTGCGGTGTAAAGGAGTTTCGTCCGACAACCGGAAAACAATGCTTCCGTAGTCGGTTCTCATTTCGATATCTTTTTTCAAGTCTTTTTTCCGAACCCCGTCTTCTATCAATGGGTTGCAACTTGCAAAAAGGAAAACGAGTACCGTGAATAGAATGTGTTTACAATTAGGAAGCATTGGCTTGTTTTTTTATTCAAGAAAAGAACAGCATTTTCTTGTTGTCTATTGCAAAGATAGTGCATGTCGTTTGCTTTTACGGGGAAAAATAGTTCAAAAAGATATAAAAATAGTCCACTTGGTGACAAAACGAATGGGCGTTATGGGAAAACAGGCAAACAAGGTTGAGATCCCCCTGTTTGCCTGCCTTGTGTTTTCTTCTTTAAAGAATACCTTTCAGACGTAAGTTTCGAGCAGTTTTACGTTGCCATCCGGCACAATGTCCACGGAAAGGGTAGTGGCAGGTATCAAAACCGATTCGCCTTGCTTCAGGCTCAGCTCATTCCCTTTGTCGTCCGTGATTTTTGCGCAGCCCTCCATGCAGATGTAGATGATGAAAGAGTCGATATCGGCATAGTTCCGGGCAAGCGGCTTCTGCAATTCGAGGAGGTTGGTGGTGAAATAGTTGTTCGATTCCAGCAGGACTGCCTCGTCTTTTTTCGGCGTGTAGTCGGTGCTGTATCTGTCATACACATGGAAGTCGATGGCATCTTTCGCCAGTTCGGTGTGCAGCTCACGCTCGTTTCCGTTAGCATCCGTCCGCTTGTAGTCGTAGATGCGGTAGGTGATGTTGGAAGTTTGCTGTATTTCGGCGATAAAAGTACCCGCACCGATGGCATGTACCCGCCCTGCCGGCAGGAAAAACACGTCGCCCGGCTTCACGTCTTGCTTGTCGAGGTAGTCTATAAACGAATTGTCTTCGATGCTTTGCACGTATTGTTCGGGAGTCAGTTGCTTCTTGAATCCGGAATACAGATAGGCTCCTTCCGTGGCATTGATGACGTACCACATTTCGGTTTTTCCAAACGAATTGTGGCGTTTCTTGGCCAATTCATCATCGGGATGCACCTGGATGGACAAGTTTTCACGGGCGTCGATAAACTTGATGAGCAAGGGAAACGTGTTGCCAAAGCGCTCGTAGTTTTTCTTGCCGAGCAACTGCTCCTTATACTCGCTTAGAATTTCGTCCAACTTCTTGCCTTCCAGCTTCCCGTTGCTGACCGTGGAAACGTTGCCTTCCACTCCCGATATTTCCCAACTTTCTCCAATGCTGTCTTGAGCGGGTGAGATTTCTTTAAACTTGCAAATTTCCGACCCACCCCAGATGATTGTTTTCAGGATGGGGGCGAATTTTAATGGATATAATTCCATGATAACTTTTTGATTAATTATTATACATTGATGGTTAGATATTCTTGAGGACAATCACTTCTGAAAAATATTGACGGTTCATGGTTTTATTTCAAATACTCATCAATAATTATTTTTCCTTGCTTCATCAGAATGTCAAATGAATTTGGCTTGCTCATTAACTCCCCCAGATTCTTTGGGATCACTTGCCATCTGAGCCCATATTTGTCGAAACACCAACCGCATTGTGATTCTTTTCCGTCTCGTGTGAAATAGTCCCAGAAGTGGTCAATCTCTTTTTGGTCATCGCAGTTAATCATAAATGAAATGGCATCATTTAGCGGATGGTGTTCGTCCTCGGTGCACATCAACGTGTATTTTTGGCCAAACACAACAACCTCACACATTTCCGTGTTGCCACTGGGCGTTTCTCCGAGCGAAATGATTTCTTCCGCTTGAAAATCTTTATCAAATGCCGCTTTGTAATAATCTATCACCTTTGATAGTTGTCCTCCGTCTGTCGTGAACCAAATGCAAGGAACTATTTTATTGCTGCTCATTTCTTTTAGGGTTTGATTGTTAGATAACCTGTCTTATGTCGTATGGCAATTATTCATAACGAAAATGTATGGGGAAATGTTTCGGGTTTGCCCCTTTTCATTTTCTCTTCTTCAACACAAATGCCGTTCTTGCTGGCAAATACAGATTCAGCCAGCCTTTTCCTTCCGCTTTGAAGTCGGGGGCGGGCTGCGTGAAATGGTGGATGGATTCGTCTTGAAGCCCGTTGCCGCCATATTGGGGGCTGTCGGAATTCAGCACGATGGAATATTCTCCTTCGGGTGCTAAGATCCCATAATCAGTAAACGATTTCACTGGATGGAAGTTGAATACGAAGATCAAATTGTCGCGCATGAAAGCCAGCACGCAGTCGTCGTCCTTGTCCCAGAGCTTCACTATCTTTGTAGCCGGAAAATTTTTCACCGACTTTATCTGCGCAAGCATGTCCCTGTCGAAATCTCCCAGGAAGTGGTATTTCAGGTTTTTGTCGTCCACCAAGCTCCATTGCCTGCGGGCATACTGGTGCGACCAGCCATTGCCTTCGCGGGGAAAGTCGATCCATTCCGGGTGGCCAAACTCGTTGCCCATAAAGTTGAGATATCCGCCATTGATGGTGCTGGCGGTGACTAAACGTATCATTTTGTGAAGGGCGATTCCCCTGTCCACAATGACCGACGACTCTTGATGTTTGGACATGCGCCAATACATTTCTGCGTCGATCAGCCGGAAGATAACCGTTTTGTCGCCGACCAGGGCCTGGTCATGGCTTTCCACATACGAGATTGTCTTCTCGTCGCTCCGCCGGTTGGTCACTTCCCAAAAGATCGATGATGGATGCCAGTCTTCGTCCTTTTTCTCTTTGATGGTTTTGATCCAGTAGTCGGGCACATTCATTGCCATACGGTAGTCGAATCCATATCCCCCGTCCTCGAATTTGGCTGCCAGTCCGGGCATTCCGCTCACCTCTTCGGCGATGGTGATGGCGTGAGGATTGGTTTGGTGCACAACCAGATTCGCCAAGGTGAGGTAAACGATGGCGTTGTCGTCTTGATGACCGTTGAAGTAATCTGCATAAGTGGTGAAGGCTTCGCCCAGTCCGTGGCTTTGGTAGAGCATGGATGTGACTCCATCAAACCGGAAGCCGTCGAACTTGTATTCTTCCAACCAGAATTTGCAGTTGGAGAGCAGAAAATGCAGCACCTCGTCTTTGCCGTAATCAAAGCACAGGGAATCCCAAGCTTGGTGATTGCGCTTTTCACCGCTATAGAAATATTGGTCGTAGCTCCCATCGAAGCGGCCAAGGCCTTCCATCTCGTTCTTCACGGCATGGGAATGAACAATGTCCATGATGACTGCAATCCCCATTTCGTGAGCGCAGTCTATGAGT
>MKRS01000252.1 GCA_001897035.1 Bacteroidales bacterium 45-6 | reverse complement strand
ATTAGGTTTAAGTGCAACATGGGACTTAGGTGTCATCGAACAAAGTGCACGTATTGCTGCACAAGAAGCATCTGCCGATGGTATCAATTGGGTCTATTCACCTATGGTAGATATTGCACGTGATCCACGATGGGGTCGAATTATGGAAGGTGCTGGCGAAGATCCATGGTTAGGCGGTCAAATAGCTGCTGCTATGGAACGTGGCTATCAAGGAAATGATTTAACTCGACCAAATACAGTCATGGCTTGTTTTAAACATTTTGCTTTGTATGGTGGAGCTGAAGCTGGTCGTGATTATAATACTGTTGATATGAGTCCAGTCAAAATGTATGAATATTATCTTCAACCGTATCGTGCAGCAGTCGAAGCCGGTGCCGGTAGTGTAATGACATCATTCAATGATCTCAATGGTGTACCATCATCAGCAAATCAATGGTTACTGACTGATCTTCTGCGTGAACAATGGAAATTCGATGGATTTGTTGTTACTGATTATACGGCCGTTAATGAATTAATCTCCCATGGTCTAGGTGATTTACAAGAAGTAAGTGCTCGATCGATCAATGCAGGTGTTGATGTCGATATGGTTGGCGAAGGATTTTTAACAACATTAAATGAATCGTTACAACAAGGCAAAATCACGGAACAAACAATTAATCAAGCATGTCGTCGTGTTCTCGAAGCCAAATATCGATTAGGTTTACTTGATGATCCATTTCGATATGTTGATGATTCACGTCCACAAACGGACATTTTTACAGATGAAAATCGTCTAGCAGCAAGAGATTTTGCTCGTCGATCATTCGTTCTTTTGAAAAACGATAAACAAGTTCTACCGTTAGCTCGATCTGGTCGAACAATAGCTCTTGTTGGTCCATTAGCTGATGATCATCGAAATCTGCTGGGTGCTTGGTGTGCAGCTGGTAATTACAATTCTACAGTTAGTGTTCGTGAAGGTATCGATCGACTTGTTGGAAGTAATGTTCAAGTTCTTCATGCTAAAGGCTCGAATCTTCTCGAAGATCCTGATTTACTCAAATTATTGAATGCATTCGGTGGTGATATCGTCTTAGATAATCGTACGGCGACACAAATGATTGATGAAGCTGTTGAAATTGCAAAAAAATCCGATGTTGTAGTTGCTGTTGTCGGTGAAACACAAGGCATGACTGGTGAAGCATCAAGTCGAGCTAATATTAACATACCAGCTTGTCAACAACGTTTACTTCAAGCACTTTTTGCTACAGGCAAACCAGTTGTTATTGTTCTGATGAACGGACGACCATTAACAATCGCATGGGAAAGTCAATATGCAACAGCTATTTTAGAAACATGGTTTGCCGGTACTGAAGCAGGCAATGCTATTGCTGAAGTACTTTTTGGTTATTACAATCCAGCTGGTAAATTAACAGCTACATTTCCATTATCCGTCGGACAAATTCCGTTGTATTACAATCATAAAAATACTGGACGACCCTATAATTCAAGTATCTTTATCGATAAATTCAAAGTTAGATCAACAATATTTTTTAATAATAATAAGAAAAAAAAACATTTTTGTTTTATATAGAGTCGTTATTTAGATATACCAAATGATCCATTGTATCCATTTGGTTATGGTCTTAGTTATACAGAATTTAATTTCAGTCCATTGAAATCGGATAAAACTGAACTTCATGGTGATAATGATCATTTGACAATTACATTTGTCTTGAGTAATATTGGTAAATATGCTGGCGAAGAAGTTGTTCAATTATATATCGGCGATCCAGCTGCAAGTGTAACGCGAGCTGTACGAGAATTGAAAGCATTTCAAAAAGTTTTTCTTCAAACTGATCAACGACA
>MKRS01000251.1 GCA_001897035.1 Bacteroidales bacterium 45-6 | reverse complement strand
AAAAACATCGAAGGGCTATTGATTTCCTTAATTCTTGAGTCTATTTGTTAATCATATGATTGTTTGTGTATAAGGGAAATTCAGATGGTTAAAGTCGCTGTTGTTGGTGCCACAGGAGCTGTTGGGCGCGAAATGCTAAAAACATTAAGCGAAAGAAACTTCCCAGCAAAACAAGTTGTTGCATTGGCTTCAGAGCAATCTTCTGGGAAACAAGTTTCTTTTGGCGAGGAAAAACTCCTCACCATTCAACCACTCACACATTACGATTTTCATGGCACAGACATTGCCCTTTTCTCAGCAGGCAGCCAACGATCTAAAGAATTTGCCCCAAAAGCAGCCGCGGCAGGATGCTATGTTGTGGATAATTCTTCCTATTTTCGGATGCATCAAGATGTCACCCTTATTGTCCCCGAAGTTAATGGCAACAATTTGCAATCAACCCAAAGCAAAATCATTGCCAATCCTAACTGTGTCGCCATTCCCCTTGTTATGGTTCTCAAAGCTCTTGAAAGCCTTGCAAGCATTGAGCGAGCCGTTGTTTCTACCTATCAATCCGTTTCCGGCAAGGGGCGTAAGGCTATGGATGAGCTTTTTCGGCAAACCAAAGCTGTTATGGTTGGAGATGCTATTGCAAAAGAAGAATTCCCAAAGCAAATCGCTTTTAACCTCTTCCCTCACATTGATACCTTTCGGGAAGACGGCATTACTTTTGAAGAAATAGGCGCCATATTGAGCCGCAGGTATGGAGTACCGGTGCGATTTGAAAATGAAGCTTTAAAGAAATGCAAAATACGGGCTTCATTTTCCGGAACCGAACCTTTAGATCATGTGGCAAGTGTACTGAGCGCAATAAGGAATGGTAGTTTTGAACAAATTACTGATGGCACTATTGTGTTTACAGGCGAAGGGTGTAATTAAACCAGGCAATCATGCAAGCAATTACTCATACCAATAATAACTACTGCCATGAAAAGAGAAAATTCTTCATAATAAACCAGAAGACGTCCTAACGTCAATAAAAAGCCCCCTCGTTCCTGCAAAGATAGAAGGGGGCAATTTTAAATATTACTGTTTAACATTTAAAACCATTTGCAATTTATGCAAAAAAATATCTGTTTGCACGAAAAGTCCCGAACAGGCTTTCAACTCCTTACAACCAATAGTTTTCAACAAATCAGGTTTCTCATGAAGGCTAGCATTTGCGCAATCTCCTTCGTCTTACTTACCATCCAATTGCTGATTGCCGCACCGGGGCTTGGCCAGGACATGGATAAAGAGATAACCCTCGGGCTACGAAAAGAAAGCCTTTCCGGCGCATTAAAAAAAATTGAAGAGATCTCCGGCTTCAGAATTGCTTATGCCATTGAAGATGTGGAGAAATATGCAAATATCAGCATTCCCCAGGCAAAACGAACGGTTGCTAAAACACTTGCACTGGTGCTGTCACAAACGGTTCTTGATTTCAAGAATCAAAATGGCGCAATTATTATTTACCAAAGCCAGTCAATTAATCCAGGGAACTTCACTACCACTGCTCCTGCTGCGGATACTATCCGCGGCAAAATTGTAAACGATAGAGATGAACCGGTTGAGTCTGCATCCATACAGGTAAAAGGTTCCCGGAACGGAACCACTACCAACGCACGCGGTGAATTTGTATTGCGCGATGTAACGCCCAGGGCCACAATAATAGTGAGCGCCGTGGGCTACGGAACGCAGGAAGTATCATTAGATGGCAGATCCTATATTGATCTTCAGTTAGCAAGCATTACTACAGGTATGGAAGAAGTGGTGGTAACTGCACTCGGCATCAGCCGTAAAACCAAATCACTTTCTTACGCTACACAA
>MKRS01000250.1 GCA_001897035.1 Bacteroidales bacterium 45-6 | reverse complement strand
AATAAAATATGTTACCCAGTTGCCTACTGTTGTACCCAGTTTCGCATTTTTCTCTAATTATCCTGATGATATCAAGCAGCCATATAAAAATTATCTCGAAAATCAGTTAAGAGCTAAGTTTAATTTTAAAGGGGTGCCCGTTAGAATTTTCTTCAGGAAAAAATAGCGGGATAATTTGCAGTATGCAGGTATATGTAAATTGCTTGCTGCGTGTATCAAATGTTTTGTTTTAAGTACCGTTTTTGCATTTTTGGGGCTGTTATTTAGTGTCTGTATATACAATATCGCGTTGTATAGATAAATAGCTGCAATGTTATAAAAGCATATTTTTTGGTTATTTAAACATCAGGTTTCCTGATTTATTCCTTCTAATTTCACTAGCGTAAGTCTCACTTATTGAGCGATTGTTTTAACCAATTTAATTAATGCCAATGAATTGCTTCCTGTTAAAGCTGCATCCTGCCTACACATATATAACTAATGAATAATTTTTGTGCAAGAGCTGTTGTATCGCAATTGTATTTAAATACTGATACATGAGATGATGCTATAACAGAAGCAATAAAATCTGATCTGTCCTCAACTATTTCTTTTTAATCATTAAAACCAACCAAAATGAAGAAGAAGCTGCTTTTCATGCTCTCCTGCTTTTTGTGTATTTGTATAGCGGCAAATGCACAGGTTTCTGTTTCGGGAAAGGTTACCGATGCCAATGGCAATGCCATGCAGGGAGTAACCATTGCTGTTAAAGGAACCAACATTAGTACAGTTACCTCAGAAAGTGGTATGTTCATGCTGAACAATGTACCCTCTTCAAATGCTGTACTGGTCTTTAGCTTTGTTGGCTTTGCCACACAGGAAACAGTGGTAGGCAACAGAACAAATCTGAACATAAGCCTCGTTGAAGTGCAATCTTCAATAGATACCCTGGTGGTAATTGGCTATGGAACAGCACGGAAAAAAGATTATACCGGTTCCGTTACACAGGTAAATTCAAAAATAATATCTACGCAGGCTAATTCAACAGTAACACGTGCATTAGAGGGAGTAGTTCCCGGTATACAGGTTTCATCGATAGATGGGCAGCCGGGTTTGGATATGGGTATCCGTTTGCGTGGTGCAGGTTCTACCTTGCAAAACAGTGCTAATGCGCTAATAGTAATCGATGGTGTTCCAACAGAGTATCCCAATGCACTTTCTTCCATTAACCCAAAAGATATTGAAAGCATAAGTGTATTGAAAGATGCTGCCTCAACTGCAGTATATGGCTCACGCGGTTCCAATGGTGTATTACTGATCACTACTAAAAAAGGATCCAGGGGAAAAGCCAACATCTCGCTTGAAACCAGGATGGGCTATAATTTTCTGGGCACTATGCGATATGACAGGATTGATAATGCCAAAGATTTTTACGAACATGCATGGCTTGCTATTTACAATTCGGCTCGTTACGGGTATGAGGGCAGTTCTTCCACCAATGGTAAATACACAACGAATGTTCAAAATCCCAACATGTCGCACGAAGCGGCGGCTGAATTTGCCAGTGCACATTTATTCGATTATGCGGGATCTACTACTACCTTTTCCCGCAACCTGCTTGGCAACTGGATGTTATATGATGTACCGGGGGCTGTATATACAACTACCGGCAGCGGTGCAAATGCCAGCGCAACTATGTCGGGCGCTTACCTGGTAAATACAGATGGTAAGCTAAATCCGAATGCAAAGCCATTATTTGGCGCCGGGTCTTATGAAAATTATTTCTTTGAAAGAATGTTCCGCCAGGAGCATACTTTGTCAGCCAGTGGCGGAACTGAGAAAATGGACTATTTTGTTTCGCTTGGTATGTTGGA
>MKRS01000249.1 GCA_001897035.1 Bacteroidales bacterium 45-6 | reverse complement strand
AAAAATCCGGGAATCTCGATTAGAAATTCCCGGATTGGGTATTGTTAGAATATGCGGCTTCTTGTAGTTGCGCCACAGTAACTCGCAAAAAAGCAGCAAGCTCGTGGCTGCAAACTGTTGACCGTGTTTATCTTTTCCTCGCCCTTTTTTTCTTCCAGGCAAAGAATGCGCTCAAGCTGTTCTTCACAAAGCTCAAGACGTAAGGTTGCGAAAACTGCCACGCACTGGATGCTACGGGCGCAGCCAGTGGCAATGCCGTGCCGAGGATTTTCCCGGTGACCGACTTCTTGCCAAACTTCTTTTTAACAAGAAACCCGAATGCTGCCTTTAGCGCAAAACCCAGAATGCCCTTCGGGATAAGCCCAAAAGCACCACCACTGCTTTCCGATTTTTCATCAGCCGGCGATGACGACCTGAAGGACGAGACAAGCTTGCCGGGATTGGTGAAAGCCTTGGCCGTCGCCCCAAGAGAAATCGGGATCAGGTTGTCTTCCACATATTCCAAGGTGGCACGCAACTTGGCTTCCTGCTTGCGGCAGGAGTCTTTCAGCTTCTGCTTTTCGATGCGAAGCGTGTCCAAAGGAGTGACAGTGCGGTTATTCATCTTTTTCGGCATCTGCAATAATGGATAAAATCGAATTGGTTATCTTGGTGCGGATGGTTTTTGCATTGGCTACCAAAACGAGCAAGAGTATGATAATTAGTCCTGTGACTATGGCAAATCCGGCAAAAAGACTCTTGGTGAACACCGAAATGACAAGGGCCAGCGTACCCAGCACAAAGATGATTGCCAGCAGGGCAATAAAAGCCACAATCAGCCCGAAAATGACATGCGAACCCACTATACTGGTTTTTTCAAATGCCTCAAGCTTGAGCAGCTTGAGGCGTGTTTCAGTATATTCGGTCAGCTCAATCCGGATCCGTTCTATCAATCCTTTGAGTGTGCTATCGTCTGACTCTTTTGCATTCATCCCTATTCGGCTTCTTCGATTGATTTCTTGCCTTTGGCGATGGCATCTTTCACTCCGGCTTTTACTTTGTCAACCAAGTTGTTGACATCTTCCAGCCATTCTTCCTTTTTGTCCGAAGCGGCTACATAGCCGATAGCTGTTCCAAGGGCTGCCCCTATGGCAAGGCCTAACCAAATACTTGACTTTTTCATACCTATTTGTTTTTAAGTGAATGAATAAACGGTTATTACATCAATAACAATGGAATCTGTCTATTTGTTTATCAAAAATACGACTTATTTTTGCTTAAAACAAATTGCTTCAAGCCTTTTTTTATTGAATCAAGGCAGGCTCCGGAATCGGATCGCCGAAAAGCGTCGCCGATGTGCTGCTTGTGATCTTGACATGTACAAATTGTCCGACACGGTAATCTCCTTTCGGAAAAATGACCACCTTGTTTTGCTGCGTCCTGCCAAAAAGATGCTCGCGCGAGCGTTTCGAGAAGCCTTCCACCAGCACTTCGAACGTTTTGCCCAAGTCCTTTTCATTGCTTTCCTTCGAAAGCTGGTTTTGCAAGTCGATGATTTCGGTCAGGCGTTGAATTTTCACCTCTTCGGGGATGTTGTCCTCCAATTTTTTGGCGGCGAATGTTCCCGGACGTTCCGAATATTTAAACATGAATGCCGAGTCGAATCCCACTTCCCTCATCATCGAAAGGGTTTCCTGTTGGTCTTCCTCCGACTCGTCGTGGTATCCGCACATGATGTCTGTGGACAGTCCGCAATCGGGGATGATACGCTTGATGGCTGCAATCCGATCCATATACCACTCGCGGTCGTATTTCCGGTTCATGATTTTCAACATGCGGCTGCTACCCGATTGCACAGGCAAGTGGATGAAGTT
>MKRS01000248.1 GCA_001897035.1 Bacteroidales bacterium 45-6 | reverse complement strand
GACAGCGAATGTGCGCAATTGTTTGAGTGACTTGCTGAATGTGCCTGCTACAAAATTGAGTAGCAGCATGACAATGATGAAGAGCCCCAATACGATGTATATAAACAGGTTGTCTGCCCTGAGCAATGCTTTTGTCTCGATGTTGTAGGGCAAGGCCACACGCACGAAGTAGTCGGGATAGGCGTGTGCAAAATAGAGGAACTCTTGATGCTTGGATGCTGACAGCCTGATGTTTGAGCCCACTCCTTTGTAAGAAGCTTTTAGAATTTCAGGACGGGTCTTGTGGTTGTCGAGCTTCGACAGGTCGGCTACTTCGTTGTCGAATATCACCCTTCCGTCGAGCCGGATCACTGAGACCCGCAGCTCGGTGGTGGGAAGCACATCGATCATCTTGGACAACTCGATGATGTTGCTATCGTTGAGCTGGTTGTGCACCATGTACTTGTGTATCAGCTCCGCATAGTTGCCGAGTCGGCTTTCAAGGTTTTGTGTGCGATAGCTTTTTTCCTGTTTTTGTTCAAAATAGATGGTGGCTACCGAAAAAACAGCAAAGATGAGCAGGAAATAGCCGAAAATCCGTTGTTTGTATGAAATGTTCATGTGGGCAAGCTGTTTTAATGGGGAGTTTTCAAAATTTGAAAATCAGTTGATTCAGGATGTGGTTGTGCAAATTCAGGCCTCTGCATCTTTCCGGATATTATTTTTGGGAAAAACTGTATCCGTAACCCGTTCTGCTGATGATGTATTTGCCATACTCGCCGATTTTCTTGCGAAGCCGAGTGATGTGTACGTCCACGGTGCGATCCAGCACGATGCTGTTGTCGCTCCAGGCTTTGTCGAGAATATCCGTGCGGGTGTATATTTTTCCAGGGTTTTGCACCAGCAACACCAGGATGTTGAACTCCTTGTGGGTGAGTTCCACTGCTTCTTCGTTGACGTGCACAATCTTTTTCTCCAAGTCAATGATGAGGCCTTCCATAACGATGTTTTGGCTTGCACTTTTTTCTTCTTTGGCTGTTCCCGTCCTTTTCAGGATTGTCTTTATGCGGGCAATCACCTCTTTCACCGAAAAAGGTTTGGAGATGTAATCGTCTCCTCCTATCGAGAAACCGCTCAGAAGGTCGTTCTCGGTGTTCTTGGCTGTCAGGAACACGATCGGGATGTTGTTGCCCGATTTGCGGAGCAATTGTGCGAGTTTGAAGCCGGACATACCACCCATCATCACGTCCAGCAATATCAGGTTGTGCGAGTCGTTGAGCACGTTCAGCGCTTCTTCGGCCGATTCGGCCTGATCTATTTCGTATCCTTCGTTTTCGAGATTGAAATGTAGGATCTCGCGGATGTCTTCTTCGTCGTCAACGATAAGAATTCGTTGTTTTTTTTCACTTGTTTCCATGTCGTATGTCTTTTCCATCGGCCAGGTAAATAGCAGATTCAGCGATATTTGTTGTGCTGTCGCCCACGCGTTCCAAGTTGTGAGCAATGGCGTTGATTGTCATGATGTTCTTGATCTCCGATTTGTCTAACAGCTTGTTGGCAAATATTTCCTGCAAGATACTCCGGATTGTCCGGTACTCTTCATCCACTTTGTCGTCGGCAGCAATCACCTGATAGGCCACCACGCTGTCTTCGTTCGAGAAACAGAAAATGGCATTGCGCATCATTTCGCCCACTTGCGAAAACATGCTTTGCAAGTGCTTCTTGATTTCCACAAAGACGGGACTCTCTAAATGTATATCCCCAAGGAAATGGATGATATTCAGCAACATGTCTCCGATCCTTTCCAGGTTAGTGGTGATGTCCTGGTACGTGATTATCTTTCTCAAGTCGGCAGCCATCGGATTGAACTGGAATATAGTGAAAACAACCTCTTCGCGGATTTTCACGTCCAAACGATCCATAATCATTTCGTTAGCTTCGGCTTCTTCGTACAGGCTTTCGAGGGAATTGTCTTCCAATAATTTAGAAGTTATTTGAAATTGAGTGAGGGCAGTCTTCGACATCAATTCAAATTCGTTCAGCAAAAGCTGGAGCTGTTTCGTCTTTATATTATTATCTAATGCCATAAAAGTAACAATTAATCTTTGATTTTAAATTTTTCGTATCAAAAAAATCGCGTTAACCGAATGCGCCGGTGAGGTAATCTTCGGTTCGTTTTTCTTTTGGCTTGGTAAACATCTTCTTCGTGGAGTCGTATTCCACCAGTTCCCCGAGATACATGAACATCGAGTTATCGGAAATACGGGCTGCCTGCGACATGTTGTGGGTCACGATCACGATGGTGTATTGCTGCTTGAGGTCTAGAATCAACTCTTCGATCCGGTTGGTGGAGATCGGGTCGAGTGCCGATGTCGGTTCGTCCATCAGCAGGAGCTCGGGTTTCAGGGCCAATGCCCGGGCGATGCACAAGCGCTGTTGCTGTCCTCCCGAAAGGAAAGAGCCTTTCTTGGTCATCGAATCCTTCACCTCGTCCCAAAGGGCTACTCCGCGAAGCGTTGTTTCCACGATTTCGTCCTTTTCCTGTTTGTTGAGCTTGATGTTGTTGAGCGAATAACCGGCCAGCACATTGTCGTAGATGCTCATGGTGGGGAAAGGGTTGGGGCGTTGGAACACCATTCCGGCCATTCTCCTCACCTTCATGGGGTTCATATCCAGCACGTTTTCGCCCTTGAGAAGGATTTCTCCCTCCGTCTTGATGTTTGGGTAAAGTTCGTGCATCCGGTTGATTGCGCGCAGCAGCGTGCTTTTTCCGCAACCCGAAGGTCCCATGATGGCAGTCACCGTGTTGCTGTATATGTCTGCGCTTACGTTCAGGACGGCTTTTTTCTCGGGAGAGTAAGATACGCTCACGTCTTTCAATTGCAGGAGCAATTCGCTGTTTCCCGAAGGTTGCGGCTCAGAGTTGGCACGGACTTGTGTGTTTATTGTATTTTCCATTTTTTCGCAATGTTCTTAGCAATGATATTTATAACTAACACGAATACAAGCAGCAGCAAGGAGGTTGTCCAAACCAGGTTGGCCAGGTTGGGGTCGTTGTAGAACTCCCAGATGAGTAACGGTATGGCGCTTGTAGGCTCGGTTACGTTCAGGTTGACGGCGGATGCGCCAAGTGCTGTCAGCAGAAGCGGAGCGGTTTCGCCCATCACGCGGCAAATGGCGAGCAGCGATCCGGTGAATAATCCGCCGAATGCTGCGGGAAGAAGTATCCGCAGGATGATTGTCGAATAGGATGCCCCGAGAGCCAGACCAGCTTCTTTCAGGGTGCCGGGCACCATCTTCATGCTCTCTTCGGTGGACCGGATAATCATCGGCAGCATCATGATCGCCAACGATACGCTCCCCGCAAAGGCCGAATAGCTGTGCATCGGGCGCACCACCCAGGCATAGACTACCACGCCGACCACGATGGAGGGAACTCCTTGCAGCAGGTCGGTCAACGAGCGGACTACGCTGCTGAATTTGGAATCTTTGTGTTCCGCCAGATAAATCCCCGAGAGGATGCCCACCGGTATTGACATCACGATGGCCATGGCCAGCATCAGAATAGTCCCGCTCAATCCATTGAGGATTCCTCCGGGAATTGGTTCGTTGCTGATCCGGGCAAGCATCGCATCCATCGAACTGGGTGCCACTTCGGTGAACAGGCTCAGGTTGATTTGCTTGTATCCTTTCTTCAATAATTCCCACAAGATCAAAAACAGGGGGATCATCGTCAGGGAAGAAAGGATGCAGACCACGCATAGGAATACCTTGTCTTTCGCTCTTCTATATTGTAGTGTTGATGACATAAGCTTTCTAATGTGCCAATGCGATAATATGCCCATGTGCCAAAGGTCGTATAGAACCGCACATCAGGTGGTTAGCTTGGCTATTTTGTTTCTCCTGTTTCTTGTCAATTTTATATTTGTCTGGAATCATTTGTTCACTAATTTCATGATGTACTTGGCGATAAGATTGATGATGGCGGTCAAGACAAACAGCAGCAATCCCATTGCGATCAGTGAACTAAGTTTAAGCCCCGATGCTTCACCAAACTGGTTGGCAATGATACTTGCCATGGTGTTTCCTGTGTCCGCAAGGTTTTTCGGGATGTTGTTGGTGTTCCCGATCAGCATCGTTACGGCCATCGTTTCGCCCAATGCCCGACCCAAAGCCAGGATGAACGAGGCAAAAATGCCCGAACCGGCAAAAGGGATGCTCACTGTGCGGATCACCTCCAAGTTGGTTGCTCCCAGGCTGTAAGCCGCTTCTTTCAATTCGTTGGGAACCACCGAAATGAATTCCGTACTCAGTGAAGAGGCATAGGGTATAATCATGATTGCCAGAACAATGGATGAAAGCAAGACTCCAAACCCTTGGGCATTAATACCCAAATCGACCATAAACGGGCGGAGAACATAAAATCCCCACAACCCAAACACAATCGAAGGTATGCCTGCCAGCAGATCGACCACCGAACTGACCACCGCCGCTACTTTTGTCCCTTTGAAGTATTCTCCGTTGAACAGTGCGATGGAAAACGCAAACGGAATGCAAAACAGCAAGGCAAGCACCGAAGTGAGCACCGTTCCTGAGATGAAGGGCAAGGCGCCGAACTTTTCGTGTTGGGAATCCCATTCCGTGGATTGGATAAAATTGAAAAAGCCAAAATGCGAAAACACCTCGAAGCTGCTGCTTACCAAGGCATAAATAATGCCTCCCGACAACAGCAGGATCAGGCAAGAAGCTCCAAAAAGAAGGTATTTGAATAATTTGTCTTTCATTCCATTGAGAGTTTGAAAAGAAAATGTTCTACATAAAATCTGCGAATCCGCACAAGTGCAAATTCGCAGATTCACCTTTCAATTTATTTACCGATTGATTTACCGTCAAACGTGATGGACTCGATGATAGCTTTTGTTTTAGCAATGGCTGCTTCGGGAAGGGGAGCGTAGTGTGTTTTTGCTGCCACGTCCTGAGCATCTTTGCTGATGATGTAGTTCAGCAAACCCACCAATGCTTTGGCTTGCGCTTCGGCGCGGTTGCCATATTTTTGTTCCTTGTAGGCGATGATCCAAGTGAAAGTGCTGATTGGATAAGCTTTTGGGTTAGCCGAATTGGTAATCATCAACCGTGTGTCGGCAGGAATTTCGCCGTCGGCGGCAGCAGAAATACTGGCTGTGGAAGCTTCGATGAAGTTGCCTGCCGCATTCTTGATTTGTGCCGAAGGAACGTTTTGTGCCAAGGCATATTCGGAACCGATGTAACCGACCGAACCCTCTGTTTCAGCCACCACTCCCGACACGCCGGGGTTTCCTTTTGCAGCCACTCCCACTGAAAATTTCAACGATTTGCCGCTACCAAGTTCTGCTTTCCAAGCTTCGTCAGTTTTCGACATATAATCGGAGAACACATACGTGGTACCGCTACCGTCCGAACGGTAAACTGGCGTGATTGCTTTGTCGGGCAAGGCAACACCCGGATTCAATGCTGTAAGTTTAGCATCGTTCCATTTGGTGATTTTGCCCCTGTATATTTCTGAGATCACTTCCGAAGTCAATTTCAAGCTGGTGATTCCTTTCAGGTTGTAGGCTACAACCACCGCTCCCATCGTGGTGGGGATGTGTACGACTGGTGCACTGAATTCTTTGGCTTCGTCGTCAGACAAAAACACGTCAGAAGCTCCAAAGTCAACCGTTTTGTCCTTCAGGCTGCGGATTCCACCGCCACTGCCCACGGCACCGTAAGTCACATCGTTGCCCGCAGCTTTTGTGTAAGCTTTGAATACGATACTGTAGAAAGGTGCAGGAAAAGTGGCTCCCGCTCCCGAAAGTTTTGTATTTTCCGATTTCTTGGAACCGGAATTGCACGATGAAAAAATCACTGCCAACGCTACTGCGAATAATCCAATTTTTCTCATTTTATTTTCAGATTTAAAAATGTTTTATTTCCGATGCAATATTATGGCAGAATTATCATGTTACGATTACAAAATGATTACGAAATGGTTAAGTTTGCAAAGGGAGATGTTTTATAAAAACTTCAGAATGAAAAGGATTCCGTTTCACGCCAAGGGTGCAAAGTGAGAAACGCGTTGCGAGCGCAAGGGTGAGAACAAACCTTCTGCGATCTTTGCCTGAAATAAGCTAAAATTCCATGCGGTGAATTCTATACATGAAAATCAATGTTAAGAAAAAAACTCTGCGCAAGTCAACGGTGCGTATTCTCAGCAATAGTTGCTAAATTTGTACGGATTTATTTCAGGCATCAAATATTATGATCAAACAACTATTTATTGCAGGGTTTGGAGGGTTTATCGGCACAGCTCTTCGGTTTCTTGTTTCAAGGTATTTCCACTTGAATCTGCCGACAGATTTTCCTTGGGGAACGTTTGTCATCAATATATTGGGTAGTTTTTTGATCGGTTTGTTCTACGGACTTTCGGAGAAGGAAGATTTTATGTCACCCGACCTGCGGTTGTTTCTTACGGTCGGTATTTGTGGGGGATTCACCACTTTCTCCACCTTCTCCAACGAATCCTTGACACTTCTGCAAAACAAAGATTTTTTGAATCTGTCGCTTTATGTAGGGCTCAGCTTTTTCTTGGGCATAGCTGCCGTATATGTAGGAAGGCAGCTTGTGAAGGCTGCGTAACAGTTAGCAATGGATGTTAACTGATGACTGCTAACAGTTAACTGATGATTGCTTGCAAATATCTTGCCATTTCTCCCTGCACTTTTTTGGCTTCTGCGCGCGCTGCGTTGGCAAATTCCTCGGTGTTGTCGGCATAAATGATGGCACGGGACGAGTTCACGAGCAAACCGCACTGCTTGTTCATGCCATATCTGGCCACTTCCTCCAAGCTGCCACCTTGCGCACCTACGCCTGGAACCAACAGGAAATGATCGGGGGCTATTTTTCGAATATCCTCAAACATTTTTCCTTGTGTAGCTCCCACCACATACATCATCTGCTCGTCCGATGCCCATTCTTGTGATTTCTTCAACACTTTTTCAAATAGCCTTTCGCCGTTGGCATCTTCCATCAGCTGAAAATCGAGCGAACCCTTGTTCGATGTCAAGGCCAACAATATCACCCAGCGACCGTTGTATTTCAGGAAAGGTTTTACGCTGTCTTCACCCATGTAGGGCGCAACAGTGATGGCGTGAGCCTTCATTTTCTCGAATGCAGAGGAGGCATATCTTTCGGACGTGTTGCCGATGTCGCCGCGTTTGGCATCGAGGATAATGAACTGGTCGGGATATTTTGTCCGGATATATTCAATCGTCTTCTCCATCGCCCAGATTCCCTTGATTCCTTCTCCTTCGTAGAAAGCGGCATTCGGTTTGAAGGCTACGCAATAAGGAGCTGTGGCATCAATGATCGCTTTGTTGAAGGTGTAAATCGGATCTTCTTCCGAAAGCAGGTAATCGGGAATCTTGTTGATGTCGGTATCCAATCCTACGCAAAGGAACGATTTTTTCCGTTTGATGTTTTCAAATAATTCTTGCTTGGTCATATTTCTTTAGATAATTGCTTTTTGTTTATAATCCGCTCTCTTTCAGACGTTCCGTGTTTTCGGCAATAATCAGTTTGTCGATCACATCCTGAATGTCTCCTCCGACGAAAGCGGCTAAGTTGTAGATGGTGTAATTGATGCGGTGGTCGGTGATGCGCCCTTGCGGATAGTTGTAGGTGCGGATTTTTGCCGAGCGGTCGCCCGTGGAAACCATCGTTTTGCGTTTGGACGAGATAGCTGCCAAATGTTCCTGCAGCTTCATGTCGTAGAGTCGTGTCCGGAGCATTTGCAAAGCCATTTCGCGGTTTGCCATCTGCGAACGCGACACCTGGCATTGGATCATGATGCCTGTGGGCTTGTGCGTAAGCTGGACTTTTGTTTCCACCTTGTTCACATTCTGTCCGCCCGCGCCGCTCGAACGCGCCGTTTGAAACTCCAAGTCAGCCGGATTGATCTCCACATCCACCTCTTCGGCTTCGGGAAGCACAGCTACCGAAGCTGCCGATGTGTGGACGCGCCCTTGCGTTTCGGTGGCAGGCACACGTTGTACCCGGTGCACGCCGCTTTCGTATTTCAATGTGCCATATACATTGTCGCCAGTGACAGTGAAGATAACTTCCTTGAATCCACCCGAACTGCCTTCGCTGCTGCTGGTGATCTCTGTTTGCCAACCCTTCGACTCGCAATATTTTAGGTACATCCGCAAGAGGTCGCCGGCAAAAATAGCCGCCTCGTCGCCACCCGTTCCCCCTCGGATTTCCATCACGGCATTCTTGTCGTCCTCCGGGTCTTTGGGAATTAGAAGGAGCTTGATTTCCTCCTCCAATTCTGGAATCCGACTGGTGTTGATGTCCAGTTCTTCTTTTGCCATTTCCCGAAGTTCGGGGTCGTTCTCGTTTTCCAGAATGCTTTTGGCTTCTTGAATCCCGTCCAAAAGTTGTTTGTATTCCTTCCGGGCATTCGAGATTTTTTCCAGTTCGCTGTATTCCTTGTTGAGTTTCACGTACCGCTTCATGTCGGCGATCACCTCCGGGTCGGTAATGAGCGTGGCTATTTCCTGAAATCGGATTTCTAAAGTCTCTAATTTTTCTAATAATGAAGATTCTGGCATACTATTCTTTATCCATTTTTTCCGGATGCAAAGGTATAAAAAAATCCTCCTTTATGGCTATTCGGTTTCTTAGTAAATGATCTAATATGCGTTGGTTAGAGTAGCTGCACTTTCATATTTAAGGCCATGTACCATGTTCGTAACTATCTCTGGTTCAATTTTACGTTTGAGAAAGGTGGGGTTATTCAATAATCAACGATCTGATTTCCGTTGTGTACAGTAAATTAGTTTACAGTCATTCTGTTGAATTCTCGTTTAAAGATATTTAGAAGCCCTGTTTGGGTTTCGTATCAAGATCTTCTTTTTCTCGATTCATTTTGTTTCTGTCTTTTCCTATATTGAACTGATAAGTAATCCGAAACATGAAAGGCATTGCGGGTAGTTTTAAGTTGCCTGCATATTTGCTTGTGAAACTTGAAGAATGTATGTTTGACCCTTGGTATATAAATGTTCTCACGAGAGGTAGGGCACTTATTATTCCAACTTTTAGCTTATTTTTGAAGGTTTTATCAAGAGAAATAAAATAAAGTGCATCGCTATAATTGCTATCCTGGATATTTTCTATCGCTGTTGAATATTGGAATATGGCCGATAAGGCAAGATCGTTTTTGAATGATAAAAGGGAAGAAAGGCCCGATGCAAATACCAAATTGGTTTTGTTTTTAATGGCATGATCTTGAGCTAATTTGTTGCCGTAAGTTGATTGAACATACAAGCTGGCATACGGGCTGATGGATAAAATTCCGAATTTTAGCGCAGCTTTCAATTGCAGACCATACTGGTGTAAGTCTCCAAGGTTTTGGGGCTGTATTACAAAAACAGTGTTATCTTTTACGTAAGACAAGTTGTTGATTGCGTCCACTGTTGTTTCGTAAAACAATTGTGTCGATATGAAGTTCGTTTTAAAACGTGTTGAGTATTCCAACTGCAAACGACTCCGAAATTCTGGATTTAACAGCGGATTTCCTTCTCGCAAAGTATATGGGTTGTCGCTATAAGAATAAGGATTAAGATAATATACAGACGGGCGATTAGCCGAATGTCGATAAGTCAGAGAGAAATCACTATAGGTGTTAGCTTTGTAATTGATTGAAAAATATGGTAATGCGGATAGTGTTGAGTTGTTTGATTGCTTGTTCAACTCGGTTTCTGAATCTTCCAGACGAATCCCAAGCTGGATATAGTATTTTTTGTGTTTGTAATTTAGACTTCCATATCCCGCATAAATTTGCTCGTTGAAACAAAATCCATTGGATGTTTCATCGCGCATTGATTGGAATTTTGTTTTAAAACCAATGCTTATCTGAAGTTTGTCGTTGAATGGTGTTGTAAAATCAACTTTAGCGCTGGTTGTATTTTGCTGCGGGCTTTCATGATTGTTTTGATTCCCAGCACTACCCATATAGGCGACATTATTCTTGGAACGAAGATGCGCATTGCTAATATCAACTGTCAATTCTTTTCTTTCATCTTTAAATTGATGCTTGTAATAAAGTGAATGTAAGAAACTATGATTTTTGTCGGTTTCGTTTTTTTGTGCCGTCCAAATATCTTTGCCTGTTGCATCCACAAAAACATCTCCATCCTGTTCGTATGAATACCAATTATAAAAACCGTAAAAATTGAATATATCTTTTGGGGTTAGATAATAATCTATTCCGTAATGAAATTTATGCGATAAGTTTTTTTGTCTTACCTTCTGTATCGAATGAATGTTGATGGCGGCTTTGTCCATTATCTGACGGTCGCAGACTTCGTCGATTTTTTCGTAGTTAATTTCGCCATTGTAGGATGTGTAAACATTGATCTTATTGTAATTGTAATTCAACGCATAAGTGGGAAACAAATATACTATATCTTTGGATGGGGGGATTTCAGAGAAAAAATTTCCACTCAATCCTCTCCTTTTCTCTTTTTTCAGAATGATATTGATTATTCCCGACACATTCCCGTCGTAGTTTGACGGAGGTGTGTTCAGTACCTCAATTTTATCAATTTCCGAGGGAGTAAGTTGGCTGATGTAGCTTTTGTCGTGTTCTTTCCCATCAACATAGAGCAGAATATCCGAATTCCCGTTGAGGGAGATATTATGCTTGAGGTCAACCCGCACACCGGGAATTTGTCGTAGCAATTCTGGCGCACTTCCTGTTGCATTAAGCATGTTGGAACTTATGTAATAGATTGTTTTATTGGCTTCCGATTTTCCTTTAATCCTGTCCGCTACAACTACCGTTTCGGAAATCGTAAAGGGGGAATTGCCAAGAAGAATTGTTCCTATTTCAAGGTTTTGAGCAGACGTTATATCCACTCTGCGAACCGCTGTTTTATAACCCACTGAGGTTACTTGCAGCGTATAGCTACCGTTTTTAAGTTGATTGATCGAAAAATTCCCGTTATCATCACTCATTGCGCCTTCCGTTGTGTGAGTCGTGTCGTTGGGTATTTGTGACAGCCGAATGGTGGCAAAAGGCACCGGTTTATTCGTTTTCTCGTCCATAATCTTTCCCCTAATGGACGAAGTGTTTTGTCCAAATCCATTCACTGAAATAACCATAATCAGATGGAGAAAAATGAATTTTATCCCTAAATTGTTTCTCAAGGTCGAGCTTTTCATTGCTATACTGTTTTTTGTTTTGGTGCAAAAGAAACAGCCAACGCTCTATTTATCAAACTAAAGGGATGTATAGCTCTGATTTGTGACAAAATGCAAACTGCGAATGCAAGGTGGTGTGGGAAACTGCTTTTCTGTGACGCAACGGCTGCTGACTTTATTTCATGGCATCCTCAAATTTCCGTGCATTTTGCCTGGATACCGGAACCGTATCTTTGCAATGATCGAGAGACAATTGATAACCCAAAGCATTTCCTTTTCGAGACGTGATTTTATGCAGATTCACGATATAAGCACGGTGGGTACGCATAAAATACGGGATGGAGCAGAGTTGAGTCTCAATTTCACTGATAGAGTTTCGTATCGTTACACTTCTTGGCTTGTCATCCTTCACCAGATGAAAGACAACGTAATTTCCTTCAGATTCAGCATATACGAATTCATGTGGATAAAAACTTAAATCTTCTTTTTTCGCTTTGGACTCGATCTTCAGCAAAACTTCTTCGCTTTCATTCGTCTCATTCAATTCATAAGTCTGGAATGTATCTTTTGCGAAAGCATACCGGATATTTACCAATGAAGGCAATATCACTGGAATTACTCCAATGAATAGAGCTTTGTAGGCAGAATCGAAAAAAGTGGAAAAATTCCAACGTGGATCTGGTGGTTCCATCACAAAACCAGCGAAGTACGTTGAAATCATAAGCATTGTCAACAGCAGCAATATTGAAACGGATTCATTGCCAATTGTCCAGTTGTTATTGGTGCTGAAGCAATTCGTTTTTGATATAATGATGGCCGCAAGTAATTCAGAAAAAGAAATAATGGTACAATATGCCAATATCGTGAGGCCAAAACTCAAGGAATTGGATGCGCGAATTTCAAGGGGGCGGTAAATAATTACAAAAACAAAAATAACGATCAAAAAAAACAACGTTCCCCAATAGGGCTTCCTTATCAGAAAATTCTGCGGAAATGGCTTGGATAGTATGTTTATTATCTGCTTTCTTATTGCCTGCATATAGAATTATTTTCGGATTTCAACATCCCATTAATGCCTTGTCAATGTTTTTGGAATTCAAACGCTTCTTCCATTATTCACCCCAAACTTTCGCAATCCGGTCTTTTATTTTTTGCTCGAAAATTTCAATCAATTGTTTGTTGGCATTGACCAATTCTTGCTCTTTTTCAATGCCGGAAACAATTTGGCGTTGAGAATCAATAGGTGGAATTGGAATCTTAAAACTTCTCATTGATTGTAAAGAAACATTTTGAATTGTGCTTCCAGTGGACATTCTATGAGCATGATCAAGAAAGTTTGATGATTGAAGATAGATTTTAACGTAATCCTTATTTATATCATTTTTCAAATTAATATAA
>MKRS01000247.1 GCA_001897035.1 Bacteroidales bacterium 45-6 | reverse complement strand
TGTTCTCCATGGGTAATTATATGTTTCATCAAACCTGAAATAATTATTCTGTGAATATACAATTACCTTATTTGACTGCCCAAATACAGCCTTAAATCCAATTCCTTTATAACCAGTTTTCTCTATTGAGTTTTTTTTCGTTCCGTGGCTGACAGAACAAAGACCTTCAATATCTCTTGCTGTGAAAGGTTGACCAGTATGGGCTAAGAGCATTATATCACCAAAAAAATTGATATGAATATCTACGTCTGTATCGGGAAATGAAGAGTCGTCGGCATTTTGTAGCAACTCGTATATAAACCGCTTTGAATCAGTGTATAAGTCCCGTGATAACGATTTTAATGATTCTGCTTGATTAACTGCCTGTTCAGGAAGGGCATAGCAGGTATTTTTCTCAAATATATTTTTTATAGTTTCAGATATATTCATGGACATTATGTTTTAGATGTAATGCTTAAAAGGCAAAACCCCTGTCTTTATATCTTTTCCTGCTGTAAGAATCTCACCAATGGAGTCTGCAAATTTTAGAGTAACTGGTACTCCATCTCCATATATACACGCATTATAATTCAACTTCGTTAAACTCAAAATATCTTTACACACAGTGTCAATATTTGCACTACCCCTTGTTATTGCAATATCAACTGGATTTGGCGTTTCCAATCCCATTTGTGTCTTAAATCTTGGAATAAACCCTTTTGTCCACAATAAGGCTTTAGAGTCATCATATTGTAACATTGTTCCTCTTGGTACACAATATGAGAAGCCTCTATAAAGTTTAAATGTACCATTGGCTCTAATTCTAACCCCTATAATTTGTGATTTTCCCTGTACAGCTTCTTCAAATCCCTTCCACTCAACGTCATCAAAATATGTTTTTGCATGAATGAATATTTCTTTCGGATAATTTCCGAATTTGCTATAGTATGACTCTAATGACTGAGAAATAATTTCGTAAGCATCTTGTTCAGACAAGTGAAATTCTCCACTTTTAGGATTCCACCAAGGGCCAACATTCCCTTTGAAGACCATTCCATCTCCTGAATCTAAAAACATTTGAGCAGCACAACAAGCATTCTTGTTTTTAGAATCAGATTCTATTTTTTTATAGACTAAGCCAAGGTAACAAACGCCATCACGAACATCTCCTAGTTTCCAAGGAAGTCCACCTAACTTGTAATATAATGTGTTCGCAATATTCCATGCTTTGGCTGTGTCGAATTTTCGTTCTTCATCAATTCGTTTTTGGGGATAAATATCTTCATATGCGATTTTACTTTCTCTGATTATTTGAGTAACAATCTTCGATGATAATATTTTCGCTTTTAATTGGTTATGAAAATTCACTTCAAATTCATACGCTTCTCGTAGCAAATCCTTTTCTTCCTGATTAAATAAATCCAATTGAGCAGAATTTCTATCCGGTTTCTTTAATCCGACATTGACGTTTTCTTCTGATTTAGGGATTTTAGAATTGGGTCGTCCAAACTGATAAATGACTTCAGGAATAACCACAAACCAAGCATCAACTGGCATTTCTTCTTTTTCCGTGTATTCGATTAATTGTGTTACATACAAATTTACCCAATTATGAACCCGTTGATGAGAGTCAGTATAATTCAGATACTTATTGATCTCATCTTCTTTAATATCAATTTGAATGATATTGTCAAAATTGACTGATATCCCAAAAATAGATTCCAATCCAGGAAAATTGGGACGTGCTATGCTGGGGTCTGAATTAATGACAGGTGAATGAATTTTCTTTAAATAGCCAATCATCTTATCCCTAAGCTCCTTAGTGCCAATGACACCAACATTCTTAATCCCTCTAATTTTCATCTGGTCAAAAGGGCCA
>MKRS01000246.1 GCA_001897035.1 Bacteroidales bacterium 45-6 | reverse complement strand
AATACCTTGCGCTACTTCCGGATCATAGCCTTTATATCCTGTTATTGTTAAAAGATTTTGAGCCGTTGCAAACACGCGAACTTTTAATGGCGGCAACTTACGGGCGGTTAACAACGCTTTATTTACAGTATAACCAAGTGTTATTGTTCTCAACCTCAAGAAAGAAGCATCCTCAATATAACGGCTGTCCAGTTCCGAAGAAAAAGGTGTGCTGGTAATCCTGGGTACTGTATTGGAAGGATTAGATTCCGTCCAGCTATCCAGCAATACTGCGGAAGCATTATACGCATCTGTTGGTCTTTCAAGATAGCGGCGCAACTGGTTGTATACACTGTTTCCCTGTGCACCCTGCAGCAGCACAAACAAATCAAAGCCTTTAAAATTTACAGAAGATGAAAAACCATAAATAAGCTTAGGTTGTTTGCTGCCTAATACCACGCGGTCGTTTTGATCAATATGCCCGTCCCTGTTTACATCCTTCAACCGTGGATCGCCTGGTTGCGGAGTTGTGTAAGACGGGCTGGTAGGTAGTTTGGAAAGATCTTCCCCTTTTTGAATTACGCCCTGGAATACCTGCCCGTAAAAAGATCCTAAGGGTTCTCCTACTCTTAATATTTCTATACCTAAGATTCTTTCTGTTACGTTGTTATATAGCTTTGTAATTTTATTTACATTATATGCCGCGTTGGCACCCACCGACCATTGTAATGCTTTATCATCAACTACCAGCGCGTTCACAGTAAGCTCTACACCTTTATTTTCCAGGTTACCTACATTCACCAATTGTTCATTACTCTGGCCCAGGGCTGGTGGTATGCGAATGAGCAGATCAGATGTTTTTTTATGATATACTTCTACAGTAGCGGAAAGCCTGTTATTCAAAAAACCCGCATCAATGCCTGCATTGTATTGAAATGTTGTTTCCCACATCAGGTTTTCATTACCGCTGTTTCCTACCTGGTATGCAACACTCCCGCCATAATACACGGCTTCCAGAAGCTGGAGGTATTCATAATCACCTATTTCCTGGTTACCTACCTGTCCCGCGCTCACTCTTAATTTTAAATTGCTGAGCGGTTTATAATTGCTCAGGAATGATTCTTCATTCACATTCCATGCTAAACCAATGGAAGGGAATAAGCCCCATTTATGATTTTTGGCAAACCGTGTAGAATAATCACTTCTGAAATTTGCTGTCAGGTGATACCTGTCGAGCAATGAATAATTTATTCTGCCAAGCAATGAATGAAGCCTGCTTTCAGTAAGCCCGCTGAATATCGGCCGGCTACCATAAGGCTTTCCGTCCTGCAGATTATTTACACCCAGATCTTCATTGGTAAAACCAGAACTAAGTGTAGTAATAAAATTTGTTTTGGTATGCTGGTAGGTATAACCTGCCAATACATCAATAAAGTGGATGTCTTTGATGTGTTTTGCATAAGACAGGGTATATTCCGATAAAAGGATCTGTGATTTTTTATTTCCGATACCGCCTATTCCCTGCGGCTCAAGCCCTATAGCGGTGTAAGAAGGGGAAAAGTAATTTTGCGTGGTATACCCGATATTGGTTCCAACACTCACCTTTGCGGTGAACCCGCTTTCTGTTTTATATTGCGCATAAAAATTTCCCAGCAAAGAAGCATATACAGACTGGGCCGTGCTATGCAAAAGATCTGAAATAGGGTTAGCCGTTGTATCTCCTTCTCTCAGGTACGCGTATTCAAATGGATTATTGTAGTTGTACCCACCGTTTGCAGTATAGAATGACACAACAGGTGGCATATATAATGCATAGGTAAGCGAGTTGGTAATACCGGCAGAATAAGGAGAACTATTGTAATTAACTGCTTCAAAAGTTGTAA
>MKRS01000245.1 GCA_001897035.1 Bacteroidales bacterium 45-6 | reverse complement strand
CAGTCGATGACGATGTTTGTAGTGCCTGTGCTGCAATGCTGGTGGAGAGAGAAAGGAATAAAATAGCTAACAGCTAACCCACATTACGACTAAAGCAAAACAAGATGAAAAAATATAGAATACTACACCTTCTGATTCTGACTGCTACCTCGTGGAATCCTGTATTGGGACAAACTCAAATGCCTGATTCGCTGAGCCATTATTTGGAAGTCGCGGGGCAAAACAACCGGAACGTGAAAGCCGATTTCCTGCTCTATCAGGCGGCTTTGCAAAAAGTTTCACAGGCAGGGGCTTATCAAGACCCACAGTTGGAGATGGGCTTTTTTCTGAAGCCGATGGAATTGGTGGACGGGCGACAAGTGGCCCAGTTCAAGCTGATGCAAATGTTTCCTTGGTTTGGCACCCGCAAGGCAGCCCAAACCGAAGCGCAACAAATGGCACAAATGGCATTCGAAAAATTTCGTGACACACGGGACAACCTGTTTTTCGAGGTCTATTCGCAGTGGTTCGTGCTTTGCCAGTTGCAACAACAAATATGCAACAGCCTCGAAAACCAGCAATTGCTGGAGCAGCTCCACAGCTTGGCCGTGCGGAAATTTTCTTCCCCTTCGGGAAACGGCTCCTATTCCATTCCAATACCCGCTCCACGTTCTGCAAACTCCTCTCAAAGCAGCTCTTCAAAGGGGATGACAATGGGTGGAAGCGCAGTTGCATCGGCATCAAGCCCTTCTGCTGGGATGAATGCAATGGCAAGCCCGGCAGCCATGCCCGCTTCGTCGGGTGGAATGTCGGACGTGCTGCGTATTGAATTGGAACAAGCCGAATTGGATAACAACATAGCAAGTCTCCAATCTCAGCTAAGAGCCGAAAAAGCCAAGTTCAACGCTTTGCTCAATCGTCCAGCGGATGCCTCTGTGCAACTTCCTGATAATTTTGAGAAACTCCCTTTCCTACTGAATGAGGAAACCGCCGAGAGCCGGATAAGCAACAACCCGATGCTGACCATGATTGAAGCCGAAAAACGCTCCTTCGAGGCGAAGGCTGTGATGGACAAGAAAATGGGATACCCCATGTTTGGAATTGGTCTGCAATACATGCTGATTAACAAAATTGCGTCCTCGTCTTCCTCGATGAATTCATCCGACGGAATGGCCACCTCAAACAGCATGGGCGGCATGGATATGGTGATGCCTATGGTGTCGGTGACGATTCCGCTCTACCGTGCCAAATACAAGGCGCAACAGCGGGAGACGCAATTTCGCCGTCAGGCGAGTATCGAAAAGCAGGAAGCCACCCGCCAACAGCTTTCCGCCCAATTGTTCAGCGAAAAGCAAGCTCTCGGAAATGCGGACCGCAAGATTGCCTTGATGGACAAGCAGACGGCTCTTGCACGCACTACTTATCAATTGGCTTTGCAGGAATTCGCTTCGGGAAAGAATGACTTGTCGAACGCCATCCAGATTCAACGGCAGTTACTGGATTACCAGTTGACGAAATCCGAGGCCATTGCTGAATACAACACCCGGGTGGCAGCTATCAAAAGGTTAATGTCCTTTGAACTGACAAAGGATAATTGAAACGGTTAGCTGGACAGAATTACAGAATTGACAGAAAGAAAAATCCAAATGAGTTATTTGAATTCTGTGTATTCTGTGTATTCTGTAATTCTGCCAGATTATAACAATCCATAAAAAAGAAATTTAGAATATGAAAATAAAACCATTCATACAAAACAAGTACCTGAAATATGCGCTGGTACTATTCGCTGGACTGATCTTGGGCTGGCTCCTTTTTCGGGGTTCAGGCAATGCCGATAAGCACGAAGGGCATAAACACGAAGCATCCGAAAAACAAAATAAAACAA
>MKRS01000244.1 GCA_001897035.1 Bacteroidales bacterium 45-6 | reverse complement strand
CGTCGGCAGCCGATTTTTCAGCCAATTGCCGTTCCAATTCCTGAATGCGGGATTCCATTTCAAGTTGTTCTTGGTTGTCCGCTTGCGTTGCAGGTTGTTCGTACCAGTCATTCAACTGTCGGTTTACATCCTGATAGGCACTTGCCGAAGATTGGATTCCGGTTTGTGGAGTGCGATTGTTTGTCGGTACTTCCTGATTATCGGACGGAATGGAAGTGTTTACTTCCTGTGCCTTTCTACTTTCTTCCTCTCCGAGCATGAAAGCGAAATCCTGCAAACTCCGCATCTTTTCATTTTGCTTGTTTTGCATGGCTTCCTGCTCGTAAGCCGTCCGCTTATCTCCTACAATTGCTTCATCTTTGGGAATAGGTAGTTCGGAGTTGAAGCCATCGGGCTGTTCGTCATTCTTATCTCCTGAAGGATCAAAAATGATCCACATAACCCCTGCGAAAATCAGGAAGAACAAGGGATAGACAAGCATCTTTTTCCGCTTCTGAATCTCCTGCGGGGTAAGTTCCTTTTTCGGCTTTTCCTCTTTCTTTTTTTCTGTAACGTCCGGTTTCCGTTCGTTACTTTCATTTTCTTTACTCATAATTGAAATCGTTTAATTGTTTTACACTATCCGCTTCCTGTTTGTGTTCCAGTTCCAAGCGTTTGATATGTTCTATCTGCATTTGCTGCTGACCGCTTTTTTTGCCCATATTATATATGGAAGAAACCGTCATGTAGATAGACAAGCCGCCGAACAATAGCAACATGGTAAGGATTACGATTACCCGTGTGTCAGGGCTTAATGGTCTGACAATGCTGCGGAGTTTGTCTTCCAACCACTCATTTACCTGATTGATTAATTTCCGTATCATGGTTATCGGTCTATTGTTCGTAAATCTCGGTTTTCTATTATTTCAAAGCGTTCCATGATAAATCCGTGCGGGTTATTGTCGCTCCTGACGGAGTTTCTAAGGTCGCAACGTGTTACCAAACTCCGTTCGGTTACATTGCTTGCCCGGATTATCATTTGCTTTGCAAATACAGTAGTTTTATAAGGATACGCATCGAGATTGCAGGCTACGGAATCAACCTGAATAATCTGATTGATATTCCCCGACACAATGCGGTTGTAATAGCCTTTTTCCTGCATATCCTGATAATATTTGAATGCGCTTTTATCGACAAGAAACAATGCCCTGTTGATATTCGATTCAATAGCGCTTTTATCGGGCGAGAGCGTGAAGAACAGTTCGTGAAATCTTTTCACGTGTTCTCGCGCTTCCACAGGACGGTTTTGCGATAAGTCCTGCGAAAGAGCCAACATAAGCGATTTGCCCTCGTCCAATACATAGATTTTCTGCCTTTGTTCTTCGGCGAATACATAGGAACTCCAAACCGAATAGCCTGTTATCCCTGCACACAATACGACAAACACAATGGCGATAATCCTTATCTGCTTGAAACTTGTTTCAATATTTTTTAAACTTTTGAACTCCATGTTTTTAATTACATTAATTGATTATTTACCGAGCAAACGACCGCCAACATTACCCGCTACCGATCCGGCAACGCCTCCGGCAATACCGCCTGCTTTGCTTGCTGTTTTATTTACTGCGCTTCCATAAGCACCTGCACCGCCCGATTGGATTATCCATCCTGCAACTGTCGGGATCGTGAAGTATCCGATAATTCCGATGATCAGGAACACGATATACACACCGTTTGAGCCGTCGGGGATATAGTTCGGGTCTTGCAGGAGGGCAATATCCTGTTGAAGCATTAATTCCTGTATCTTCGATAATACGGCGGAAAAAATATCAGCGACAGGCAGCCAGAGATAGATGCTTATATAGCGTGTAAGCCATTGGGACAG
>MKRS01000243.1 GCA_001897035.1 Bacteroidales bacterium 45-6 | reverse complement strand
GTCACCATAATAACTGTATTCCACAATACCGTCTTTAGTACGGGTAGTTAAATAATCTACCCAGGCTCTCATTTGTGTATAATGTTTACGAATGATCCCAGTATTACCATAATATTCATAGCTCTTCAGCGCAAGTAAAAGAAAACTTACTGATACCGGATCTGCCGGTTTACCGCCAACTTTATAAGGAGCAGTATCAGTAATCTCTCCATTCTCATTTTGCGTGTCGCACACATCCTGTATGTATTTTGCGTAAAAACGATGCAGGTTAAAATTATATACTGCCTGTTCTATACGAACCGTTAAATCATTCAGCCATCCCATACGTTCATCACGTTGCGGACAATCAGTAGGTATGCTATGCAGGTTGCTTGCTTCCGTGCGCTGCACCATTTGGTTAATGCGGTTCAATAAGTCGTTGCTGCTGGTGAATTTACCCGCAGGAGCTACATCAGATCTCACCTTCTTTACTGTAAAATTGTCCGCTGCAGGCTTACCCGGCCATCCTTCTATTTGCATATACCTAAAGCCATGATATGTGAACCGCGGTTCCCATTGTTCTTCTCCTTCTCCCTTTAAAATATACACATCTGTTGCAGCAGCCGTACGCAGATTCTCCTGGTTAACCAAACCATTGTCGTATAGTGTTTCAGCAAAACGAAGTGTAACCCTTGTTCCTTTATTTCCTTTTACTTTCAATGCTACCCAGCCTGCCATATTTTGTCCGGCATCCATCACATAAATTCCCTGTGTTACTTCTTTTACCGATACCGGCGCAAATGCTTCTACTATCCTTACAGGTTCTAATTGCTGTGCTGCCATTTTACCTCCCGGCGCTTCTACCACCGGTGCCACTCCCCATATCTGATTGGGTAATCCCTTAATGATGGTATCTGATGGCAATCGCCATTCCGGCTTTTCAAGGCGTGCATCATATACTTCGCCATCCAGTACGCCTGCTGATACAACGGGTCCCAATGTTACATTCCGGATAGAGGAGGAGTTGATCACTTCCATAGTGCCGTCGGTAAAATAAAACTCCATTTGCATGCGTAGCTTCGGCATGCCATACCAGCCCGGTGCAACAGCAATCACCATCACATTATCTTTATTTAAAAAATCTTTGATGTCGTAAGTGGTATAATAAATGGTTTTGCTGAAATCACTGGTGGCAGGGTCCAATACATTGGCGCCTACTTTTTTACCGTTTATCTCCAACTCGTTGTAACCAATTCCTGCTACATACGCACGTGCCTTTGCTATTTCTTTCTGAAAAGAAAAAACCCTGCGGAAATAATGCACTTTTCCGATCCAGCCGGAAGGAAATCCTACCCAGTCTCCGCTCCAGTCAGACTGGTGCAGTAAACCCATTTCAAAAGTAGCCGCTTCACTAATTACAGCACCTGAGTCGTTGTTGTTCCACAGCAATACTTTCCAGTAATATTTTTTACGACTTTCCAATGGCATGCCCCTGTATAAAATGCCTGAGGATTGTGACGACAATACCTTGCCACTATTCCAGATGTCTCCTTCATTTCGCTGCAGTTTATCAGCCGCATCTGTTACAATTACCTGGTAAGCCGTTTGCTTTATATTGCGTAAATCACCCGCTGTTTGCCAGCTAAATTGTGGTGTGCGGGAATCAATGCCCAGTGGATTCTCCGCATTATCTACCTGCATGGCAGTAATTGTTACAGTATTGATATCTCTGTTTTTTGCTGTAACCGTGGTAATTAATGCTAAGAATAAAAACGCCAGTGAACATATCCTGTTAGGGAAAATGCAGATTTTCATATCAACAATCATTTAGATAGATAAAAATTTGGCTACGCTATTAATTTGC
>MKRS01000242.1 GCA_001897035.1 Bacteroidales bacterium 45-6 | reverse complement strand
TGAATCCTGAAGCGGCGATCGCGGCACCGGCTAATCCTCCAATCAGCGTGTGCGAGGAAGAAGAGGGGATGCCGAGCCACCAGGTGATGAGGTTCCACGAAATGGCAGCTACCAAACCAGCGATAATCACATGGGATGGGTTGGATATGAAGCTTGTGTCCACCGTTTTGGAAACGGTGTCCGCAATTCCAAACCCGCCGATGATAAATTTAGCAATGAAATAAGCGACAAAGTTGAAGAATGCAGCCCATACGACGGCTTGGGTGGGAGAGAGTACTTTGGTGGATACGACAGTAGCTATCGAGTTGGCCGCATCGTGAAAGCCGTTGATGAAATCAAAAACAATTGCTAAAACAATGATAATGATTAGTAATGTCATTTGATCTTGGTTTTTAAGAATATTTCACGATGATTGTCTTGATGACCTTGCCTACGTTTTCTGCGGCGTCGGTTGCACGTTCGAGTTCGTGCAGGATATCTTTCAACTTGATGATTTCCACGGCATCTTTTTCATTTTCGAACAGGTCGATCAGGAAGTGCTCATATACGTCGTCTGCCTTGTGTTCCAGTTCGGCCAGCTGAGAACAATATTCTGCTATGCGTGAGCTATTTTTCTTCAGGATGTCCAATTCGCCAACTGCCTGCACTACCACGCCTGCCGATTCCCTCACGATCTCGGCGAGCTTTGTGGCGCTTTGCGGAATTCGTTTTGGGTTGTAGAGCATGATCCGCTTGGCGCAACTGTTGATGTAGTCTGTCACATCGTCCATGGTGCTAGCCAAGTTGTTGATGTCTTCCCGGTCGAACGGGGTGATGAAAGTGTTGTTTAATTCGTCAAAGATCTTGTTTTGAACTCGGTCTCCTTTCCGTTCTTCTTCTTTGACTCTTTTGAAATGTTCTGTGGCTTCGGCATTGGATGTTGCCTTGGATGCTTCGATGATTAGCTCTGATGCACGATACACGACATCGGCCAGCTCGCTAAGTAATGGATAGAACTTGGGTTCTTTGGGTGTGAACTTACTAAATAAATTATTTTTCATAAAAAGTTAATTGTCTATATCAGTCTATTTGAGTACCTCTTTCCTTGATTGTCGATGAAAGGGAAGCTATTCGGATATTGTTTCGACAATATAAAAGGCAGGCGAACCTGCTCAATCTTTAGCAACAAAGATACAACGATTTTAGAGAATATAAATAGAATTATTAAGAATTTATGAACTTACAGTTAAGTATAGATTCCATGTGTTTGCTTTTAGAGTGGGTTTTTAGTTGCAAATTGTTGCAAAATTTGCAGTCGATTTGCAAATGTATAGCGTAAGATGGTTTTGAGTAATAAAAAGAATTCCATCCGTTTTCTCGAACGAATGGAATTTTGCGAATGGAATCCGTCTTTGTTTGAGGTCGATAGAAGCTTATCTTTTTAGAATATTCGAAATGGAGGAGCTGGCAATGTGCACCTTGATAAGTCCCATATAGTAGGGCGCGATTTCGTATTCGTTGAACCCATACGTGATGCCGTCTTTGGTGATGAGGAAATTGTTGTTTGGCTTCAAGTCGTTTAGGTCAAAGAACCCTTTCTCGATCAGCTCTTCGGGTCTGGTAAGCTTGTTGACGGCCAGTAATTGATGGATGATGGCCTTTTTCAATTCCGCTTCGTATCCCGGCTTGAATATGTCCGATTCTTTGATCGGCTTGCCTGTTTTGAGGTCGATGTTGTAATATCCGGTGTGGTGAGAGCCGTGGGCTCCGCCGTTGTAGTTTTCGACGTAGGCACAGAAGCTCAATGTGTCCGGCTTGGACGACGGGAGTGTGTCGGTGCGCATTGTCTGGAAGGTGTTTCCCCAGCTCTGCATTTCAAACCCTTGGGCTTTGGCCTTGTTGTAGTCGGATGCGGTGGCGAGATAATCTTCCTCATATTTTTTATAGAAATTGTCGGTGGCTTCTTGGGGTTTGAAGTGGGCATATTCCGCACCGAACAAGGCTTCCACGAATTGTTTTTGAACACTCTGCAGAAGCATTGAATCGCCTTTGATGGATGAAGGGAAGACGAAGTGGATTGCCAATTTATTGACAGGACCAGACGTGTCGTTGGTCAGGGCGATGCTTTTGTTGACGACAAGACTGTCGTACACAAGGGTTCGTGCGGATTGCTTCACGGTTTCCTTGGTAGTTCTTTTGCACGATGTAATCGCCGTTGACAATAGGGTTACCACCAATAGTATTGGAAACAAGAATTTCTGAGAATAATTCATCGTTTTGCTCGTTAATGAAGGTTACATTTCGGGTTTATCTTCACAAATATATAACAATAAAAATAGTCTATTGTTGTCCTTTCAGATGGGAGGTTGATAAAAACTTAATAGTCTTTTATTCAATGAGCAATATTTGCAGAATAAAGTCGTTTATTAAAATGAGTATGAAACGAGTAAATTTTGTGTGCGAATGAAGGAAATCTCTACTTTTAAGAAAGGAAATGCGCAGAAAGATTCAAAGAAAACAGAAATTGGTCCTTCTCAAATGACTTTGGATTTTTTGTGTCAATTTGCAAGATGCTATTATGTGGACAAAAAACTCACCACATTGCGTCAAAATGAGTTTGTATTGAACTGATTTCAAATCAGTCAAATCATTGGCTGAAAAGCCAAAACCGACAGGACTATTGCTTCTTGTATTGCCGGTTTTGGCTTTTTCCTTTTTATTCACGATTGATTCTCAACGGCCAGGAATTCTTTGCAATTTTGTTGAGATCCGATTTTATGTCTTTTCGGGATTCCGATATGTTTGCTGGCAACATGATTCCTGCATCTTGATTTGTAATAATTTACGCATACAATACTTGCCTTTTGTGAGTCTCCATGGATTTTTTGTTGAAGCTGCGGGAACATATCTTTGACGCAACTTGCATCCTTTTTACAGATTTTTTTATAAGTTTGTTTCCTCTAAACGACTTAAAAAAATAGATAGCGAATAATGGAACATAAGATAGCACCTTCAATATTGTCAAGCAACTTCCTGAACTTGAGATCCGAAATCGAAATGTTGAACAAAAGCGAGGCCGACTGGATTCACTGCGACGTGATGGACGGCGTGTTTGTTCCCAATATTTCGTTTGGGTTTCCAGTGTTGGAACAGGTGCGTGACATTGCCGCCAAGCCTCTCGACGTACATCTGATGATTGTCAATCCAGATAAGTTTATCCCTGAGGTGAAAGCTGCGGGGGCATATATCATGAACGTGCATTACGAGGCCTGCATTCACCTTCACCGCACAGTTTGTGCCATCAAGCAGGCCGGGATGAAAGCTGCGGTGACAGTCAATCCGCACACCTCGGTGGCTTTGTTGGATGATATTCTCGAAGAATTGGACATGGTGCTCATCATGTCGGTGGATCCCGGATTCGGAGCTCAAAGATTCATCGAGCATTCCTTGCAAAAGATTTCGACGCTCAAGGAAATGATCCTGCGCAAGAACTTGAAAACCCTGATCGAAGTGGATGGCGGCATCAACCGCGAAACGGCTAAATTGGTGCTGGAAGCCGGAGCGGATGTGCTGGTGGCCGGAAATGCCATTTTTAAATCGAACGATCCCTTGGCTGCCATCAGCGAAATGAAATGCTTGGGCAGGCTATGAGATAATATGCCAATGTGCTAATGTGCCATTAATATAATGAATGAAGTTTTATTTGCACATTAGCATATTGATTAACACACGCTTTACTGTAATTGTATGAAAGACTTTTTGGATAAAGCCCCCTTTGCGAGACTTTTGCTTGCGCTCTTGTCGGGGATCTTTCTGCAATATTACGTCGGTTTCGCTCATTTTTCGATCTATTTCTTTGTTTTGGGCGCAGTCTTTTTGATTGTTTCTTACCTTTTGCCGCAAAAAATTCGTTACAGATTCCGACCTCTTTTCGGGATCGGCACTTTGCTCGTAGTCTGTGGCCTGGGAATTGTAGCAACTGCCCAAAAACAGAGTCAGGTGGCATTTGCATTTCAAAAGCAGCCCTTAACCTACACGGCCACCATTGCCGAAATGCCTCAGATAAAACCCCGCTCGATTGCTTGCCGTCTTTCCCTGGATGACCGTGAAAGACACAATGTGGTGTGTTATTTTCAGGCCGATTCCATGAGCCGGACTTTGCACGTGGGCGACAGGGTACTGTTCTATGCCGAACTAAAGCCCTTCAAGAACCGGGGAAATCCCGACGATTTCGACTATATAACTTATATGTCTCGGATGGGCTTTTCTGGCACGGCCTACATTGCAGCTTCCCGTTGGGAGAAGCTTGCTCCGGGAGGTTCTTCGTTGTATATCTATTCGCAGCAGCTTCGTGCTCGCATCCTCGATTTTTACCGGAAGTTGGGTCTCTGTCATGACAATTTTGCCGTCTTCTCGGCGTTGACACTTGGCTACATGGACGAACTCGACGATTCTGTCCAGCAGACGTTCCGTGCCACTGGCACCTCGCATATTCTCAGTGTGAGCGGCCTCCACGTTGCCATCCTTTACATGGTGATTGCATCCATGCTGAGTTTTCTCCCCAAAAACCGTAGGATGGTGGTATTTCGTCAACTGTTGATAATACTGTTGCTTTGGGCGTATGCTTTCCTCACGGGTTTGCCGTCGTCGGTGGTGCGGGCTACACTCATGATTTCGGTGTTTTGTGCGGCGGTGGCTATCCGCCGAAAGGCATTCTCCTACAACACGGTTTGTTTTTCGGCTTTTGCCATGCTTCTCTACAATCCCTACGATTTTTTCAATATCGGATTCCAGTTGAGCTTTGTGGCCGTGCTCTCGATCTGCTTTTTCTTACCGCCGATCTTGAAAATTATCCAACCTAAAAACAAGATAATCAAATTTTTCTGGGAAACATCCGCCGTTTCGCTTGCGGTGCAGCTGGGGACTTATCCTATTTGCCTGTATTATTTCGGAACGTTTCCCACCTATTTTTTCCTCACCAATTTGGTGATTGTTCCCTTGTCCACCTGCGTGATGTATTCCTCTTTGGGGATTTACCTTGCCGCATGTGCTTCTTGGCTGTTGCCCGCCTATTCGGGAGGGATTTATTTTGTCCCGGTCTGGGTTCTCGATTCATTTTTGAGACTTTTGCTCGGTTTTGCCTCGTTTTTCGAGTCCTTGCCTTCCGCCTTGCTTAAAAATATGTCGCTCAATTTGCCTCAAATGTTTCTGCTGATGATGCTAAGTGTTGTTGCCGTGCTTTTTTTTCAACGGCATCGGCCAAAAACATTGATGCTTGCTTTGGTGACAATCTCCTTGTTCTTGTTGATCGGATTGCCCGCTTTTGCAAAAGAGAAAGATCGTTCGGTGTATGTGTTCAACCGGAAAGACAAGCTTGAAATTGGCAGGGTGGGAGAGCTGTGCTTTGTGCCGGACACTACCCGCCAAAGGCCATTTGCCCTGTTGGAGATCTCCGGGTGTAAAATAGCTGTTGTTCAGTCGGATGCTTGGTCGGGGATGAAAGCTGATAGGCCGTTTTCGGTGGATTGTTTGGTATTGACCGGCCACGATTCCATATCGATGTACCATATCAAGAAACTGTTTCACACGAAATTAGTCGTTTTGGACGGTGTGCTTTCTGCCCGTGCTTCCCGCCGACTGCAAAGGGAATGCAAAAAGTTGTCAATAAGCTCCTACGATGTGAAGGAGAAAGGGGCGTTTAGAATAAAAAATTACTAATTTTGTAGGCTTTATAACACCGAAAGGGATAAAACCTTCTATGATAACAAAAATAATTGCCGAAGAAAAAATCGTTCAGGTACAGCGTTTGCTTGACAAGTATGACAACATTGTAATCGTCACCCACGTGTCTCCCGACGGGGATGCAATAGGTTCCACATTGGGGCTTTTCCATTACCTGATGGGAATGGGGAACCGGGTGCATGTGATTGTTCCCAACTCTTTCCCTCAATTCTTGAAATGGATTTCGGGAACAGACAAGATCATCCAGTACGACTATCATCCAGACTTGTCGGCCCGTTTGGTGGCTGAGGCCCAGCTTATTTTCTGTCTCGATTTCAATGTATTGAAACGGATCAAAGAATTGGGGGAACTGGTGCGTGCCGCAAAGGGCAAGAAAGTGATGGTGGATCATCATCCTTATCCCGAAGATTTTGCCGATGTGACCATTTCGTATCCTCAGATTTCGTCTACCAGCGAACTGATTTTCCGCCTGATTTGCCGGATGGGTGATTTCGACCAGATTTCGAAAGAAGCTGCGGAAGCCATCTACACTGGCATGATGACCGACACCGGGGCGTTCACCTACAACTCCAACAGTCCTGAAATATATTACATTATCGGGGAATTACTCTCCAAGGGAATCAACAAGGATCGGATCTACATCAATGTCTATAACAATTATTCGGAAGACCGTTTCCGGATGATGGGCTATATGCTGAGCGAAAAGATGAAAATCTTTCCGGAACAAAAAACCGCACTGCTCTGCCTCTCGAATGCCGAGCAGGAACGGTTTCACCGTCAAAAAGGGGACACAGAAGGTTTCGTGAACATTCCTTTGAGTATCAAGGGGATTGTCTTCTCGGCGATGTTTCGGGAAGATACCGACATGATTAAGCTCTCGTTCCGTTCGTCGGGCAAATTTCCGTCGAACATTTTTGCCGCTGAAAATTTCAACGGAGGAGGCCATCTGAATGCTGCGGGCGGCGAGTTTTACGGATCATTGGAAGATGCAGTGCGCCGTTTTGAGGAGGCCTTGCCTGCATATTTCGAAAAATATTACGAAGAATAACATTAATTTATACCTAAGTTGGATTGCCTTTTAAATCTTTTGCGTTTATTTGGTAATAAATTTCACACCTGAATATATGTCGCTAATAAAGTCAATTTCCGGAATCAGAGGTACCATCGGTGGCTCTGTTGGTGAGGGTCTTAACCCTTTGGATACCGTTAAGTTTGTATCGGCTTACGCTCAGTTTATCCGCAACACAACCAAAGTCGAAGGCCGCAAGATTGTGGTTGGCCGTGACGCCCGCATTTCGGGAGCCATGATGGAACATCTGGTGGTTGGTACGCTTATCGGTTCGGGCTTCGATGTGGTAAACATTGGATTGGCCACCACTCCGACAACTGAAATCGCTGTGGTCAACGAGAAGGCTTGCGGAGGTATTATATTGACAGCCAGTCATAATCCGAGGCAGTGGAATGCCCTGAAACTCTTGAATGAAAAGGGCGAATTCCTGAATGCGGTCGAAGGAGCGGAAGTGCTGCAGATTGCGGAAGACGAAAAATTTGAATATGCCGATGTGGATCACCTGGGCAAGGCTTATGCCGACAACTACATGGCTTTCCATATCAATTCGGTTTTGAAATTGAAGTTGGTGGATGTGAATGCCATAAAGAAGGCAAAATTCAAAGTGGCCATTGATGCGGTGAATTCGGTGGGGGGTGTGATTATTCCCGAATTGCTTTATGCGCTTGGTGTGAATGAAGTGCTGAAGCTGCATTGCAATCCGCACGGAAATTTTGCACACAATCCCGAACCAATTCCACAGAACCTACATGAAATATCCAACCTCATGAAGAGTTGCAAGGCCGACGTGGGCTTTGTGGTGGATCCGGACGTGGATCGCTTAGCCATTGTGTGCGAAGATGGCGAAATGTTCAACGAAGAATATACTTTGGTGGCTGTTGCCGACTACGTTTTGCAACACACACCCGGAAATACTGTTTCCAATCTCAGCTCAAGCCGGGCTTTGAGGGATGTCACCCAAAAACATGGAGGCATTTACACCGCAGCCGCAGTTGGCGAAGTGAACGTGGTGGAAAAGATAAAGGCCACACAGGCTGTTATCGGTGGCGAAGGCAATGGCGGAGTCATTTATCCCGAAAGCCACTGTGGGCGGGATGCTTTGGTGGGTATCGCTTTGTTTCTGACGTATCTCGCAAAGTCGAAAAAAACGGTGAGCGAGCTGAAGGCTTCTTATCCGCAATATTTTATAGCAAAGCAGAAAGTAGAACTTACGCCCGAAATTGATGTGGATAAAATCCTTGAGGCTGTGAAACAAAAGTTCTCGGCTTACGAGATCACCGACATCGACGGAGTGAAAATCGATTTTCCGGACAAGTGGGTTCATCTGCGCAAATCGAACACCGAGCCTATCATCCGTGTTTATTCAGAAGCGCACTCCATGGAGGAAGCCGAAAAAGTGGGCGCTGAGGTGATGGATGTCATTCACGCTTTGGCGAAGTCCTAAAATCGTAAATTTGTAGCATCGTTTATTTACAGATTTGCAAATCAACAAATCAACAAAATGGTAAAACCCGATATTCAACAAGTTAAGCAACGATTTGGAATCATTGGCAACAGCACCGATCTCAACCGGGCCATTGAACGCGCCTTGGTGGTGGCCCCGGTGGACATGTCTGTGTTGATAACCGGCGAAAGTGGAGTGGGGAAGGAAAGTTTCCCGCAGATCATCCACCAGTTTAGCCACCGCAAGCATGGCACCTATATTGCAGTGAACTGCGGTTCCATACCCGAAGGGACGATCGACTCCGAATTGTTCGGCCACGAAAAAGGCTCGTTCACGGGTGCCACATCCGACAGGAAAGGATACTTTGAGGTGGCCAATGGCGGGACGCTGTTTCTTGACGAAGTCGGAGAATTGCCGCTTTCCACCCAGGCACGCCTGCTGCGTGTGTTGGAATCGGGTGAGTTCATCAAAGTAGGTTCTTCCAAAGTGGAGAAGACCGATGTCCGCCTCGTGGCTGCCACGAATGTGGACATGGTGGACGCTGTCAACAAAGGTCGCTTTCGCGAAGACTTGTATTACCGGCTCAATACCGTGCCCATCACGATACCTCCTTTGAGGCAACGCAAGGAAGACATAACTCTCCTGTTCAGGAAATTTTCAAGCGATTTTGCCGAAAGATACCGTATGCCTGCCATCACCCTGACGGATGAAGCCAAAGACGTGCTCAAGAATTACCGTTGGCCGGGAAACATTCGCCAGCTGAAGAATATCACCGAGCAAATTTCCATCATTGAGCAGACTCGCGAAATAACTCCCGCGATACTCCGCTCGTATCTCCCCTCGAACGAGGTGGGGATGGTGCCCTTTTCTTCTTCAGCTGACAAGTCTGACCAGAAGATATTCAACAGCGAGCGGGAAATATTGTACCAAGTGCTTTTCGACATGAAAAGGGACATGACCGAGCTCAAGAAGATCGTGCATGGCCTTGTGTCCAAAGGGTCTGTGCCTCCCGAAGTGATCGCCGACCTGAACAAAGACTCGCATCCCTCAAATTTTTCGGTGGAGCCGGAAGTGCAGCTCCCCGCCAAATACGAGAATGTGGTGACGCCTCTGTTTGCCGAGCCTACGGCCGTCAACCGCAACGAGGTGGAAGATGCTATCGTGGAAAATGATTTTCCAGAAGAAACCCTTTCTTTGGAGGAAGTGGAGCGGAGCATGATCGTGAAAGCCTTGAGTCGCCATCAAGGAAAGCGTAAATTGGCGGCCCAGGATTTGAAAATATCGGAACGCACGCTTTACCGCAAAATCAAAGAATATAACTTGGAAGATCTATGAAACGGAATATCTTTTTAGTCCTGATGTGTGCGTTCGTGTTTTCCGGATGCAAGTTCTCGTATAGTTTTACGGGTACAAACATCGATTACACACAGACCAAGACGATTAATATACACGACTTCACGAATCAGGCTACGTTGGTCTATCCGACATTGTCTCAGATTTTGAGCGAAAAGATGCGCGACGTATATACTAAAAGCACTAAGCTGAAATTCACCGATCGGGATCCCGACATTGAGATCGAAGGTGAAATCGTAAAATACGAATTGAGCCAGCAAGCCGTCAAGGACAATGCTTACGCATCCGAAACACGCCTCACGATGACCGTCAACGTTCGCTATCGCAACAATCGGAATACTGCGCTGAACAAGGAGTTGAGCTTTTCCACCTACGAGGTCTTTTCGAACAACCAGACTCTTTCCCAAGTGCAAGAAGAGCTGGTCAACAAGATGACCGCCGATGTGGTGGATCAGATTTTTAATGGAACAATGGCAAACTGGTAGCTCGATGGAAGTATTGCATGAACAAATAAAGAGCTTCTTGGAATCGGGAAAGGTGGGAAGCAATCCCGATTTTCAGGCAGTGAAAGAGCTTACCCTGAAATATCCTTATTTCCAGGGGCTGTTGTTCTATTACCTTAAGGCTCTTTATGTGGGCAATGGACCGGGATTCCATCCCGAGTTGCATCGGCTTGCCCCGTTGGTCGCCGATCGGAAAGCCTTGTTCTATGCCATATTCAGCGAAGAATATGCCATCTTTTTTAAGAAAACAGGGAAAACCGAACTTCCCGGCGATCGCACAGGCGTTCTCTTGGGAGCATTTTTCAACCAGTTGGCCGATTCTTCTGATAAGGGGGATGGCTTGGATGAAAACTTGCTGAATGCGGGAATTGTCTCGGTCGATTATTTTTCCTATTTGGAAAAATCGGATCAATCCGGCCCCGTTTTTTCTATGCCCGAAAGCAGCCCGAAGCAGGAAGTATCGCTTCGTCATCAACATATTATAGATGATTTTATAGAAAAATCGGATAATGGCGAGGATTTCAAGATAAGAATCAGGCTGGACGACAATGCAGCCGAGCCATCTTCTGCAGAACCGCAGGCGGGAGACGATTCGTTGGAAGACAGCATGTTTTTTACTGAAACTTTGGCCCGGATCTACATCAAGCAAAAGAAATACGAAAAAGCCTATCAAATTATTAAGCAATTAAGTTTGAATTATCCGGAAAAAAATATTTACTTTGCAGACCAAATTCGTTTTTTGGAGAAATTGATGATGAATACATCGAATAATAAATAATTACAATATAATAAATGAGTACTCTTATTACTTTTCTTGCTGTATTCTTTGCCATTGTTTTGGTATTGATTGTTCTTGTGCAAAATTCAAAGGGCGGTGGCCTTTCTGCGAACTTCTCTTCGTCCAACCAGATCATGGGTGTTCGCAAGACGACCGACTTTCTGGAGAAGGCAACTTGGGGATTGGCTGGTGCGATCATCATTTTGAGTATCCTTAGTGCTGGATTCAAGGGTAATAGCTCTCACGAACCTCAGTCGGAGGTGACGGCACCTGCTGCGGCTCCTGTAAGCAATACCACATCTCCCGATGTTTCGCTTCCCGGATCACAAGCTTCTGCGCCTGCCAAACAAGGTGATGCTCAGTCGTCGCAACAACAGCAGCCCCAAAGTGCAAAACCTGCATTTCCGGGAAAACCTGCAAAATAAAGACCGATCATAGAAATATAGAAAGGGTGGCTCAAAAGTCACCCTTTTTTTATGGTTAGTTGTCTCGCTTTGATTGTTTGGGCTTTTGGCTCAAGCCTTTTTCAGCTCGATTCGGAACGTTGTTCCTTTGCCTATTTCCGAAGATTTCACGTAGATTTTTCCTGCATGGTACGATTCAATGATTCTCTTCACGAGCGACAATCCCAATCCCCAGCCTCGGCTTTTGGTGGTGTATCCAGGGGTGAAAACGGTTTTGAATTTTGATTTAGGAATTCCTTTTCCTGTGTCGGTGATGTCTAAATAGGCAGTCGAATTTTTTTCCGTCACCACGTAGTAGATGTCGCCTTGCCCAGCCATTGCATCCACCGCATTTTTAGTAAGGTTTTCCACCACCCAGCTAAATAGCGACTCGCTAAGCAGTACCTGGGCGTTGGTTTCCGGTTCGAAATGAAGTGTCACTTTTCTTGAAATACGTTTTTCCAGATAGTCCAGCGAGTTTTGCATGCATTTGTTCAAGTCGCTCGGTATGGGCTCTGGAACAGAACCTATCTTCGAAAAGCGATCCGTTATCATTTGGAGCCTTGCCACGTCTTTCTCCATTTCGGAGACAAAAGGTGAATCGATATTTTTCATCTTGAAATATTCCACCCATGCCATCAGTGACGAGATCGGAGTTCCGAGTTGGTGCGCCGTTTCTTTCGAGAGGCCTACCCACACCTTGTTTTGCTCCGCCTTCTTGCTGCTCACTAATGCCAGGAAAGACACCATCACGAAGATCGCCAGCACGCTCAGCTGCACGTAAGGGTAGAGCTGGAGCCTTTTGAGCGTGTATGAATCGTCGTAGTAGATGAATTGCTTGAATCCTTGATCCTTTTTCTCACTGATAACAATCGCTTCGTGCTTGTTTTTGAATGAATGCAGCTTTTTGCGCAATAGCTGCAGGCTGTCCTTGCCCGCGATGTCGATGTTGACATAGTTAATCACCTTGTCGTGTTCGTCGCAGAGGATGGTGGGGATGGTGGTGTTGTTCGATAGTATTTTGAGGATAAGGCTCAGGTCGTTTTTTTCGTCGCTTTCGGCGAACGCTTTGTTAGCTTCGGCCCACAGCTCGATTTTTTTTCGTTCCTCGTTTGCCAAGTCTTTCACCAGCGAATTGGATACGATCAGGGAAACAACAGCTATCAAACAAGCTATGGCGATGAAAATATATTTGAAGAGTCCTCTTTTTTCGTAGAATTGCATCTTTAAGTAGTAGAAATAGTTGTTTTATTTAAACGGAGGAATATCGGAAATATTTCAACATGGCGAAACGCCCGAAACAATTAGAGGCTGCCAAACGACAGCCTCTTGTTTCTCTTCTTTCGGAGGCGAAGGTTATTGCCTTCCGCCTAATTCTTTGTCTAATAAGAAAATGCCTAATCCATTCCCGTCGATCCCTTTCAGGGCATCGATGATGGATGTCACGGTGCTTTCTTCTTCCACTTGTTCGTCGATATACCATTTCAGGAACGATTCCGTGGCATAGTCGTTTTCGGTGCGGGT
>MKRS01000241.1 GCA_001897035.1 Bacteroidales bacterium 45-6 | reverse complement strand
TTAAAATATACGATCTTTAAGGGTCTTGAGACGAACTCGAGAACAGTCTTATTAAATAAATGAAAATGAAATTAATGTTTCTATTAATATCGATACTATTGATAAGCGATAGTCAAGGTCATAATTATCGATTTAGTCATCCAAGTTCAAAAATGATGAACATTCAAATCGATGCAATATTTGGTTATGTCAATGTTAAATCTCCACCGTATAATGCAACAGGAAATGGTATCACCGATGATACAAATGCAATTCAACAAGCATTGAACGATGTTGGTGCTTTAGGTGGTGGTGTTGTTTTTGTTCCTGAAGGGAATTATATGATTGCTACACATTTGGTTGTGCCTGCAGCGACTGTCTTGAAAGGTGTTGCATCTCATGTACAAAGAGATTGGGGTGATCCGTATGCAAATCGTACTTCAGGTACAACACTTCTTGCTGTAGCTGATGCTGGCAATGAAACAGGAATGCCATTCATATCTCTATTCGGAGCGAATAGTGGTGTCGAAGGTTTACAAATTTATTATCCGAATCAAGTCATTACTACGCCACCAATACCATATCCATGGACAATTCGTTGTGGACAAGTCAACCAACGAATTGAGAATAATTTCGTTAAAGATGTTATGTTAGTTAATCCATGGAAAGGCATCGATGCAGCAACATATCAAGCACCTCGACATTGGTTTGAGAATGTCTACGGTCAGCCGTTAGCTGTCGGTATTGCTGTTGATCAATGTTATGATATTGGACGTATAGTTCATATACATTTCTATTCGTTTTGGTCGCATGATCCTGCATTTCGTGATTGGATAAATAACAACGGAATTACATTCATATTTCAACGAACTGATTGGGAAATCGTCGAAGATGTGTTTAGTTTTGGATATCATACAGGAATGTTATTCGATAAAAGTACGTATGGTTCATGTAATGGACAATTTACAGATATTAATTTCGATCAAGTCGATATCGGCATCGATATATCATACACGCAAACAGAAGGCATTCTATTTTCAAATTTAAATCTCGCTAATGCTAAAGGTGGTACAACTCGTGTGGCAATCGTTGGACGTAGTACCCCAGGAGTACATGCAAAGGATGCGACAGTTGTCATACGAGGTGCATCTATATGGGGCCATTTCGAACAATGTCTTGTTTGGGATCATCCAGGTCTAATATCGATTAGTGATTCGATATTAGCTGATTGGAATCAAACAAAACCATGCATTCATATTCAAAGCGGACGAGCTATGATTAATAATAATTATTTTAAAGATAGTATTGGTAATGCTATAACTGTTGATACAAATGCTGATCGTATTACAATTACAAATAATCAATTAACAAATAATACATTAGATGTAGCAACTAAATCGACTTTTCTAGTTGCAAATAATTTGGAATAAATAAAAATTGTCTTTTTCTTTTACACTTCTGTACTTGTCTGTTTGAGAATATAGGTGTATAGGAAGAAAGCGACATCTGTTGAGGCTCTTTCGCTATTTTGATTGGTAAATTAGTCTGTAAGTATGAACGCATCACATCTCGGTTTAATATGGATTTAATGCATTATTTTCCTTATATCATCTAATAGAGAGACACGTATTGACAAGATGAGTTCTAATGAGTTATGATTAATTGAATGATTCATTTAACTTTTGAATACATCGACTTATAGGTGGACCAATGCGACTTTCAAAAAACTATCCACATCCTCAACAACAACAACAACAGCAACAGCAGCAGCAACAACAACAACCACCACCATCGCAATTCTATCAGCCAACAGCTCCTTATAGTTTGCACAAATCTTTTTGATTATTTTCGACTATTTGTCTTTGAAATTTTAGCTGACAACCAAATCCCATCA
>MKRS01000240.1 GCA_001897035.1 Bacteroidales bacterium 45-6 | reverse complement strand
GCTGGAGCAACGGCTTTGGCTCGTTCCACTCTATCCCCGGAAAGACAATTACGACGTGCTGGCGGACACCAACATCATTCCTACACATGCCAAATCGCTTGCTGATGCCGCACTGAACGCCTGGGATGCCATCCTCAACCAGGATGCAAACCGCCTCGGAACGGCCATGCGTGACGGCTTTGAAGCACAAATAGCGATGTTCCCGCACATGGCCAATGAAGACATTTTCGAAGTGTTGGAACAATACAAGGATAAATCCCTTGGGTGGAAGCTGAGCGGTGCCGGAGGCGGAGGCTACTTGATTTTTGTGAGCGAAACACCCATAGAAAACGCCATTCAAATAAGGATAAGAAGAGGGGAATAAGAAAAGATAGCCCGCATTTGAGAAATTGCTCACAGATTTCAGGTGACTTTTCATCGGCAATCGATTTAGATTTGTAGCATAAAAAAATGGAAGAATCATCACGACTCTTCCATTTTTCATTCTTAATACAAACTTTATTTATCTCTCGATTCTCCTTGTTTTAATTTTCGAGCTTTCAATTTCTTCAAATCGTCCTGCAATTTCTCAATTTCTTCTGCCTGGCTATGAATTGTCTTCAGCAAGGCGTTCAATTCCTCGTTTTCAATGTTGCTTGGGTATTCGGCAAACACCCGCTCAGTGAAATCGCTGATGATGTTCATATAGTTGTTGAACGCCTCATAAGGCGATGGATAGGGGCTAAATGGGCTTGGGCCGTCGCCCAAAATCTTTGTACTCATGTAGAAGAAATGGTCGCTTGTCTGCAAGTAAGACCAGTCCTGCTTGATGCGGCGCGATTCAGTCATCCTGACACGCTCGCTGATTTTATAAAGCTCCCGGAAGCATTCTTGCTGCAAGCTGTTGCCAAGCCAGGCGGTAGTGTCGCTTTCCTCGCCAGACCAGGAGATAGGGTCGGTGACTGTGATCGAGTCCACCGGTTTCAAAGTGTTCAGCACATCCGATGGGGTGGAGAAACTGACCTGATTTTTTGCCGCAAAGGTTGGCAAGGCTTTGAAGAAATCAAAGATCCCGGTGCTTCGGTTGTGGAGGTTGCCCAGCACTTCGTAATTCATAAAAAGATTGATCAATTGTTCGTTTTCAGGAGTCTGAACGATCCAATTAATAAATTTGTCAGCAGTGAGTGGATATTCTTTCCATCCATATTCGGCAAACCGGTAGGAAATGTCGTTACTAAACCTGGAATTACGCAGCAAAATCCGCAATTTCGGACTTGTAGCCGACTGGTAAAGATAGTTGGGGCTTTTCCATCCTAAGATATGTTTTGCACCTTCGGTAAGTACTCCTCGGAATCCCAATTTATCAACAATTCCCGCGATTTCATCGGAATAAATGAGCTCCGTGTTACGAAAAACTTTCGGTTTCTGCCCGAACAGCGACTCAATTTTTCTCGAATGGGCCTTCACCTGCATTTCAAATTCCACTGGGTCTGTCAACGAAGCCAAAGAATGAGAATATGTTTCGGCCAGAAATTCCACGCAACCGGTTTTGGCCAGTTCCTTGAACCCATCGATCACTTCGGGCGAATATACTTCGAGCTGTTCCAGTGCGGTGCCCGAAATGGAAAAGGCGACCTTGAATTTGCCTTTATGCTCGTTAATCGTGTCAAGCATCAACCGGTTGGCTGGCACGAAGGAGCGCTCCGCGATTCGCTGCATTATATCCTCGTTTGCAAAATCATCGTAGTAATAGTGGTCGTAGCCAATGTTCGAAAACCGATACCTCTTCAGGCGGAAAGGCTGATGGATTTGGAAATAAAGACAAATTGTTTTCATATATATCTTGTGTTTTTTTAATTAAAATCCGCAAAGGCGGTTGTAGATGTCTCTTACTTT
>MKRS01000239.1 GCA_001897035.1 Bacteroidales bacterium 45-6 | reverse complement strand
TCTTCTTTTTCCACATGCAGGAACGAAGCGATTTCGGCTTCATTGCCTTCGTAAGCTTTTCCAGGATTGAAGACAATCTTGTCGCCTGCTTTTGCTCCCACAAATTTGTCCTGTTCTTCCTTATCTTTCATGTAAGAGGGCATCAACACTGCATTTTCGAGGTTGATTCCGCCTTCTTTGGGTTGGCCGCCTTCAAGTTCCACAACCGTTCCTTTCAACAAGTCTGTATCTTTTGCTTCTTCCTGAATGCTATCATATTTGCCATAGTTTTGCTTGTAGGAAGCTACCTGGCGTTCGATGAGTTCGTCGGTCGCTTCGATCCTGTAATATGTCACCTCGTCGCTTTTGCTCAACGGCAAATTGATTTCGGGAGCCAATGCCACATCGAAGGAAAACTCGTAATCGCCTTCGTGCGCAAAGTCGATGGGTTGCTGCTTTTCCAAATTGGGAAGCGGTTCGCCCAACACGTCCAGCTTGTTGTCCTGTATGTATTTGTAAAGGTTTTCACCCACAAGTTTGTTTATTTCTTCAGCCAAAATAGATTTGCCATACATTTTCTTCACCATTCCTACTGGAACTGTTCCCGGACGAAAACCTGGGACATTTGCTTTTTTGCGAAAATCTTTCAATGATTTGTCCAATTTTTCCTGATAATCTGCTTTCGCAATCGACACAGTCAGTATAGCGTTTACGCTATCCACATTGGTTTGAGTTACGTTCATATTTGACGAATTATTTTAATGTATTATTGTTTTCTATCTATTGGATATTGAATTACAAAGGGTTCGAAAGAAACGGATTCCTTGAATTTTGAGGTGCAAAATTAGTCTTAATATCCCAATAATCAAACTTATTTTTCTTTTTTTATTTATAAACAAAATTCAACCGCATTTATCTATTACCAAGCTAAGTTGAACTCGCTCCACCAGTGGGTAGGCGCATCTTGTTTTGTTGGAAAATGAAACGCATAAGGGATAGCTTCAAGCCATCCCTTATGTTAAAGAAAATAAAAATTAAATGCAGAACTTATTTGAACACAAGCCTTGCCGAGTCAGCAGATAGTTCGATATTCAACCGAGCATCCTTGTTTTTGGGATACCAATTCAATGCTTTAGTCTCCGACCTTGGAGTCTTGACATAATGAGTTTTACTGCCGGAAAGGTTTTCTTCGCCTATCTCGCAGTCCTTTACTTCCCAATTGTAAATTTCGTCCAAGTCGAGGTTCAGTTGTTTCAGCTTACTGTTGTTTAGCTGCAAGTTTCCACGGGCAGACTCCAGCTTATCGGCAGTGCAGGATCCTATTTTCACATCACCTAAACTACTTACACGTATAAACTGCGCATTCAATCCATTTATTTCAGTTGTTATGGTCGGAACCAAATTGATGAAATCGACGTTATCTGAATATACCGTATAATTCACTCCTGAAACGATTCGCATTTCGCCTTTTGTAAAATAGGACTTCATTTTTTGCCAATCAATCGTCACAAATAGCGTATCATTCATCACTTTCACAATCGTGTATTTTTTCAATTCACTGGACATAAACAATTTGTCTTTCTTATCTTCGGATACAAGCCGCTTGAAAGAAATCACCCCCTGCGGCATGACTGACATTCTTGCATCTGGATTTGCTATATCTAATTTCACGGCATGGTATGGAGCAACATCAATGCTTGAACTATTTTTCTGATCCAATTTCAATATAGAACCCTCAAAAGATTTCCCGTCGGTAAAGGACAATGCCACGATAAAAATGATCGTGCCAATGAAAATCGACAGAATGCCTCCTAAAACTATTTTCGTGGTAAGTCTCATAAATTCGCTTGTTTTTCTTGTTGTTTGACGTATTCGTTGTATTTCCCGACAATCTCCTCCATCGGAATGTCGAGCAGGTAGATTTGCCTGAAGTAGTCGTAGATTTCATTTTCCAGAAATTCGGTCTTACGCATCGCCAAAATTTTCCGCTTTGCATCGGGCGACACGAAATAGCCGATTCCCCGTTTATTGAAAATGATTTCCGTCTGCTGGAGGTAGTCAAAGGAACGCATCACGGTGTTGAAATTCACCTCCACAATCGACGCATATTCCCGCACGGAAGGGATGCGTTCATCCGGTTTGTATTTCTCCAGCAAGATTTCATCGCATATCCGCTCCGCTATCTGCAGGAAAATGGTTTTATTGTTCTTGAAGTCCATAATCAAAATCGTTTAATGACCTCCGATTCCCTGAAGCGGAGAAACGCAAGCGTCCAGTTAAATAATGTAATCACCGAGAAAAAGAGGCTCATCAACCCTATTCTTGTGTCCAAGCTTTGCACCAATGGTTTCAATACTTTTTCAAACTCATCAAAATCGTGATAACTTAACAAGATAGTCCATCGGCAAAGCAACACGAAGACAATCACCAAGACCACCACCACCGAGAATGTCTTCACAAAGCTCGCTTTTTCCCAAAATGTCGCACCCAGTATAAAAATAGATTGTAAGAGAAAATACATGCTCAAAAGAAGGTAAAAAACTGCAAATGAAGGCAACACATAGCCATCTCCAAAATTATTTGTTTGTTTTTGAGCAATTTTTCCGAAATCCAAAAAACCGACCTCCATATTCGGATAGTTGAACGAGCAAACAGCCACCCGGATGGCATCAGCCATCCATAGCGCAACAAAAAAGGCAATGCCATACCCCACTGTCACAAGCAACCAGCGGGAAAACACTTTTTCCACATTGGAAGCAGGGACTGTCAGATAGGAGATCCGCTTTGTCTTGTTATTCATCGGATCCATCAGGGTGGAGGCTATCACAATTCCAAACATCATGAATAGCCAACAAGCGGCGGTTAGCAAGTCCTTATTCAGCCACATAAAGACACCGTGATGATCGGATGCCATCGTGTTTTTGGAATACTTATCGTCAGCCATAAAAATAATCATTACCGCAATCACCCCGAACATGGTCACAAATTGCAACGCATAGCGCTTCCAGTTTTCCTGAATATCTTTGTTGAGAACCAAGAGCAACCTCTTGAAATCAAATACATTGTTCATAAATATTTTTCTTTTAAGCATTAAACCAACGATTCTTCTTTTGCAAACAAAGCTGCCACTTTCTCCGGATTGGCCAATACGCCGTTGAACAATGTTTCCAAGTTCAAGGTGCTCTCCTCTTCGCTGAGATTGGGAAGTAAAGCATTGTACCCCTGCAAGGCAGGGGAAACATAGAGTGCCTCCTTCGGATCGATCTGGCTCACTCCATTCGCGAAGTAGAGCTTTTGGCAAATTTCATCCGAAGAAGCATCGAGCAGCAAGCGACTATTTTCTAAGATCAGCACATGCTCAATCAACTTTTCGATGTCTTGAACCTGATGGGTGGAAATGAGCATGGTGCGTTCGTCGGACATGTTGGAGGCGATAAATTTCTTGAACTGGCTCTTGCCGGGAATATCCAAACCATTGGTAGGCTCGTCCATAATCAGCAAAGGGGTATTTGCCGCCAAAGCAAAGCTCATGAACACTTTCTTCTTTTGCCCCATCGACAAAGCACCCAAATTGATGTCGCCAAGGGCATCCAACTCGAAATGTTTCAAATTGTCTGTTAGTTGTTGCCGGCTGAATTTCGGATAAAACGTACTATTCAACTTCACGTATTTTTTCAGGGAAACGTTCGGCAAGTTGAATTCCTCCGGAACGATGAAGATGTTCTCGAGAACACGGGGAGAACGTCCGGATACATTTTGTCCAAGGTAGGCAAGTTTCCCTTTCGAAGGGATCAACAGGCCATTCATCAAATAGAGCAAAGTGGACTTGCCGGCACCGTTTTTCCCCAGCAGACCGTAGATCTTCCCCTTTTCGATAGTGAGGCTGAAGTCGGTAAACACTTGCTTCTTCTTGTACTTGAAAGCGATTTTTTCTATTTCAATCATAATTGCAGGTTTCAATCATTAATATCATCATGGTATAATAGTATAATAGTACACAACAAATATAGAAATAGATTTAATACGCCCAAAACGTTTTGCTGTATTTTTATGAAAAAAATAGAATTAAATGGTTCCTTGCTGACTATACGAAGTGGAAAACCCTCCTGCAAGGGTATGCGGAAGGCACAGTTCTTTCTTTGGTAGTTTTAAGGTGGGATTTGCAAACATGCTTTTCCCGAAAATCCAATCAATTACAGATCCATTCAGGCACACCTTCGCATTAGAAGCGCACCCCTCATTGCTCGGCAGGTTTTCTTGCCCGCAGCATCTCCCTTTTTCCGGGAGGGCCGGCCAAACGTTCCACCACGAAGCCGCTATTCTGCAACATCCGGCGCACAACCCCTTTGGCGCAATAGGTGACAAAAACCCCGCCGGGAGACAGGACATCGAAGAGCTTCGCGAAAATGGGCTGCTCCCACATTTCCGGCTGTTTTCCGGGAGCAAAGGCATCGTAGAAGACCGCATCGAACAATTCCTCACCGCTCAAATCGTGTTCCAGCACATTCGCCTGGATTTTTTTTAAATGAAAAAAATCCGACACATCCACCTGCTGATTCCAGGCACAGAGGTGCAGGTCTTTGAAAACGTTTTTTTGATCGGACGAAAACAAGGACGGGTAATTGAGGCTATTCACCAGTTGCAGGGAAATGGGAAACAGTTCGATGGAAGAGTAGTAAATGTTTTTCCGGGAGTCCAGTGCCTCCAGATAGGACAGAAGGGCATTCAGACCGGTGCCAAACCCCACTTCGAGAATGCGCAGAACCGGTTTATCGCAAGCACGGAGACCTGCCTCAATATACACATGGCGCGATTCCTGCACGGCACCATTCACGGAATGGTAATGTTCGTTGAGTTCCGGCACAAACAAGGTGTGCGAACCGTCGTCAGTTCTTTCCAATATTGTTTTCACAAGGATAGCAAGTAATTATCGAGTTAATGGAAGCGGGAAATAAGAAGGCCAGATATTCTTTATCGAACCTACACAACCTGAAGCATTTCCCTGAAAAAAATACCGGAAACCAGATAAATCCGATTTCCGATGCAAAGATAATTATTTTATTTTTTCGATGAGTGCTACCGCATAAGCTGAGAAACCCTCCTCTCGGCCCACAAACCCCATTTTTTCAGACGTTGTGGCCTTTATGGACAAATCGTCGACAGGAATGCCGAGTATTTTGGACATCACTTGCTGCATCTCCGGAATATGGGGGTTGATTTTCGGACGTTCAGCGCAGATGGTGGCGTCGATATTCCCAACCGTGTAGCCTTTTTCCAGCAACAGTTCTTTTGTTTTCGCCAACAAAATCTTGCTGTCGATATTCTTGTATTCGCCGGCCGTGTCCGGGAAATGAAAACCAATGTCCCGCAAATTGGCTGCACCCAAGAGAGCGTCGCAAATAGCATGGATCAACACATCGGCATCGGAATGCCCCAACAGTCCTTGTGTGTGTTCAATTTTCACACCGCCGAGCCACAACTCACGGTTGTCGGCCAACCGATGCACATCGTAGCCGAATCCTATCCTAAAATTCATATCGAGATAAAAAATTAATGCCCTCCAAACAAATTCTTCAACCCATCCATGTCAAACGAAATGGAAAAGCGGAAGGTCTGATCCAAGGGATTTGCCTGAGCGGCGGAAACAAGGTAGGAAGCGTCCAATTGGAACACGTTCAATTTGAATCCGGCACCAAACGTGAAATACTTCCGGTTTCCTTTGTTTTGGCTCTCATTGAAATAACCGCCACGCAATGAAAATTGTTTATTGTAGTTGTATTCCACACCGGCCGAAACCATCACTTCCTGCAATTCTTCTTTCATACCACCAGGAGCATCGGAGAAAGACTTGAAAATCCCCGAAATAGCGGAATTCTTATTGTTGTAATTGTAAATCCGCTGCGCATAATCGGCCGAAGATTCGTTATCTCCCTGCACAGGAGGCGTTGGGACAAGCAGCTTGTTGATATCGGCACTGAACGCAATGGTGTTATAATCGTCCATCGGATAAGTCAGGGAAGCCCCCAAACGCAAGTTGGTGGGTATATAGGCATAATTGTTTCCACCATCCGTGGAAATTTTATTGCCTATGTTCGAGATATTGAAGCCCAGTCCGAGAAGTGCTTCAGTCTGGCCAAGCATCACGTAAGACTCGTTGTAACCAGAAATGTCGGCCGCAATGGCATTTCCGGGAAGGATCGGGTCATTGTCGCCGCTTCCGGCATAGGAATAATCGGTGCGGATGTAGCGGAAAGCAACCCCCATCGAGAAAGTTTGCGTCAACTTCCTGGAGTAGGCCAAGTCCAAAGCCATTTCATAAGGAGAGATGGAATAGGAGCTCGTCGTTTGGTCGTCAAAGGTGACCGGGACATCTCCAATGGAGAAATAGCGCAACGAAGCACTCAATGCCTGGTTGTTGTCAGCCCCAAATTTGTAATAACCTGTGACATTTGCCAAATAAATATCGTTTACCAATTTTTGCAACCAAGGAGTATAGGAGACCGATATTCCCGTCTTGCTGGTGGTAAATGCGTATTTGGCTGGATTCCAATATTGCGAATACACATCCGGCAAAGTGGCGGCGCCCACATCTCCCATACCTCCTCCACGCGCATCAGGTGCGATGCTCAAAGAAGGGGCGGCGGTATTGATCGGATTAAATTTTTGATTTTTGATAGTCCCGTTACTCCCCGTTTCAGCGAAAAGGAATGCCGAAGATTGCGTTAAAGCACTAAAAATCAAAATAGATATAATTTTCTTTGTATTCATTTTTCCAATTTGTATTTGAATATTAGCAAATCGCAGTAGAACATACGCTTCGAACTGCAATTCCCAAACTCTCTCCAATTTCTAACATAAAACTTAAATAAATCGTTTTTATTGTGCCAAAACGATTAAATTGAGGGTCTTTGTGCTTTGTTGTTTTCCATTAATAAATATGGTTGCCTTGCATGAATAAACTCCCGGGCGGGCTGATTCGCCTGAATAGGTTTTCAAGTCCCAATAGCACGAATGGTTGCTCATCGTGAGACCCGAACCCGCTTCCTGATGTGTCCACACCAAATCCCCGGCAGGCGAATAGACATCGTAGCGGAGGGAGATATTCGCAGATTTCGCATCGGTGGAGAATAAGAAATTGGCGGGCCCTGCAACCGGATTTTTAGCAAGGGAAAATTCGGAGGCGTAGCTCTTGCTGTCGTCCGTCACACGAAAACCAACATCCTGTACCGAACAGTTATTGTTGACATCCCATACCGTAAATCTCAGATTATGGATTCCTTCGGCCAACTCAGGCAAGGTGTATTCAATATAGCCTTCTTTGGAAGAAGAGCCTGTGGACACAAAATAGGAGGTGACATCGTATTGTGCCTTGCCATCGACAAGCAAGTTGATGGTGTGTCCCAAACCAGATGAAAGGTTAATTCCGGTCTCATCCCTTAGCACCACATGGAAGGTCGGAGTGGTAGTCACAGTGGCCCCCGGCACAAAACTGGCCGAGTTCAAGTAGAGTGCGTCGATTTGGGGGCCGGAAGCATCTGCAGCCCCCGCCACATCGGTTCCATTTACCTTGTAAGCATAAAAAGAACCTTGGGCGGCCCGTCCTTGGCCTTCCCAAGCATAAAAGCTCATCTTCCCGTGGTTTGAGGTATAGGCGATGTCCTTCGGCACGACGAATTCACAATCGAAAACGCCATTTTGCACGTCCACTGTGCCCGAATAAATCGTGTTCAAATAGTTTTTGTACTGAAAGATGCTGCCATCCCCACCATTGTCGCGGGTTTTCACATCTTGCAGCGCATCAAAAATAGCACAAGAAACCTTCCCTGTGAAATCGCTTGCAAGATTGTTGGAAGCATCGATCACTTGCCCGCTGATCTTCACGCGGGAAAGTGCCGAAAAGGTCAAAGTGTCAGACGAAGAGATGTCCGTACCGTTGATTGCGGCCACTTTCACTTTATAGGTATTGTCGGGATATGCCAGCCGGAGTGCGGGATCGCCCAAGAGCAGAAACCTCACCTTGTTCTCATCGTTTACGGAAAAAGACAATTTGGATTTCCGGATAATGTCGCCAAACCGAAGGGATTTGCCATTGTCACGTTCAAAAATGTTTTTGTAAACATTGGTGCTCATGCTGTCGTTGTTGGCGATGTAAACAGTTCTGACGGTGGATAGTAACGCAATAGCCCCTCCTTTCGGATTCTTGAGGGCGGCTTCTCCTCCTGAAACATTGTAAGAGTCGAACCGACTGAAATCGCAAGTCGCCGTGACCCAAAGAGGCAGGTGCTGGTTGGACAAAGATTGAATATCTTCGAACTTCATGATGTATTCATGCCCCCAGTCGCGGTTGGAACCATGCCCCACGTAATTAAGCAGCAATTGTCCCAAATTCAGCTTCCGGATCAAGTCAGCTTGCGCATCTGGATACCTGTAGCCATTTGCTTCCTCAATGCGTCTGTAAGAATCTTCATAAATCTTGTTGACGACAAAATCTGGATATTTTGCATTTACACTTTCGGCGTACTTGTCAGATTGCGTTTCGTGAAACATCTCCGTACTCGGGATATAGCCTGACCCACCAACGGCATCGTCTGCCAAAAAACAGACATTGTTCTTCCATATTCCAACGCTGGTATCCTTCATGTATGCGGAAATTTTATTCAAATACACTTCGGCATCGTTCAGGTTTCGGGCTGGTAAACGTCCAATCCCGAGGCACAATTTGGCTCCTGAAATATTCAAGGGACCTTCTTCTTGCAAAAAGCCAAAATAGTCGTCGGTGACAAACGACCCCGTTTCACTTAAAGAATTGGCAGACTGATAAGTAACCAGGTAATTTGATTTTACAGAATCACTCAATGGCGAATTGATAAAGCGGTTGTTGTATGTTCCTGATCCAAACAACAAGAGATACTTAGGCCTGTCTGAGTCGGAGGATCCCCGGTCATAGAACATTTTCATGAAACGGCGCAAGGCGGTTGCATCCATATTTCCGGACGAGAACTCATTGTATATTTCAGTGGGATCTACGACTATAGATGTCAACCCATCGCTGGCATAGTGCAAATCGGCCAATTTCTGGGCATAACCTTTATATGTCTTAGGGGAAACAATCACCATGTCGTATTTTTTCAAAGCATGAAGATTTTGGTTCGCGATTTTCCCCATGAGGTCGGGCTTTGCAATATTCTTAGTCAAGTCCACCAGGGCATATTCCCTCAACGAAGAAGCTTGGGCAGAAAAGCTCAACTGCCCATTTGCAAACGATGCGCCCTGCACGGACGGAGCAATGCCCGCGGTGACATCCAACACCATCATGTTCTCGGTGGCATTGGCTATAAGGTAGCGATGAACCAGGCCGTCAAGATCGTTTCTAAAAAAGGTCACCGTACCATAAGGCTGGAGCTTCCTTTTGAAATAGATCCGCAAGAAATTCAAATAGGAGTTTTTTATTCCGGTGCTGCTCAGTTTTATATTGAAAACATTTGTTTCGGATGCAGGCGATGTGCCGCTCAGAAACTGACTGATGGAAGTGGCTGCCGAATAGGAATTGGTATTGGGTCCCACCGACCTCGAATACAGAACGCTATTATTCAGACTCAATGTCAAGTTGACAAGAGAAGAGGGCTTCAGCACAAAATTAAAAAAATACCCGTCCCAACTCTGAATGCCAGGAATATTAAAAGGAATATCTTGGGAGTTGTTCAAAAGAAAACTCTCTCCAAAGAACTCCCGGCCCGATTCAAGGAGGTTTACATCTTCCTTTTCATGGATCATGTAGTCGCTGAAGGAGGTGACATCCACATCAGAATATGCCGAAGAAGGGATGCTGTCCATCTGTTTCGGCTCGCCTGCACCTTCAGTCACAAAGTAATACCCATAATTGGAATAGGGATTGTTTGTTTGCACAAAGTCCTGGCCGCTCCGAGTTATTTTCCGTGGCCCCCTGCCATAAAACAGCAAATAATCCCCTTGGTTAAAAATTCCGTCCGCACCCTTGTTGACCCAAACAGCCACCTGGGGCAGATCGTCGTAATAATTTGCCGAAAAGTCTTCATCGAGCATCCAGCCACCGTAGCCCCAAATCTGGGCATGGGCCGGATTGGCGATCCCCATCCCGACAAGATCCTCGTAGGTGAGTTTATATACACCGTCGGAGGAAATACGGATCTTATACCAGGACCCGGATGACAAGACTGAATTTGCGGCATAAAACGAAGCATCTTTTGCCATCAAGGAAAAAGACAACACCACCCATGCCTGTATTGCGATTAGTATTTTCAATATTGTTCTATTCATACGACTGATGCATAATTTCGTTCAAACTTGTGTTAAGCAATGGGAGTTGTTCACCTCACATAGAAATCTAATAATTTACGATCGTTCAAATAGCCTTCCAGCCTGTCGCCAATCTTCACCGGCCCTACGCCTACGGGCGTCCCTGTAAAGATCAAATCCCCGATTTTCAGGGTAAAAAAACGGCTCGCATATTCAATGATGTCGTCTATCGAATGGATCATGTCGGACGAATTGCCTTCCTGCACTTTCGTTGCATTGATGGTGAGACTAAAATCGAGGGAGTTTCTTTCAGCAAGCAAGGAGTCCTTGCTCACAAAAGCACCTATCGCTGCCGAATTGTCAAAACTTTTCGATATTTCCCAAGGCATCCCGATCTTTTTCAATTCAGCCTGCAGGTCACGTGCCGTAAAGTCAATTCCAAGGGTGCATTCTTCGTAATACCGGTGAGCAAACCGCTTCGCAATATTTTTGCCCAGCCGACAGATTTTCACTACTATTTCGGTTTCGTAATGAATGTTGTTGGAGAAATCGGGATAGAAAAACGGCTTTCCATCCTTTAAAAGAGCCGATTCCGGCTTGATGAAAAGTACGGGAGGCCTTTCTTCGCTTCCAAGCGGAGAATTCATTTCTTTACTATGAGCCAGGTAATTCTGGGCAACGGCAATAATTTTCATTTATGTATGTAATCGGATATTCAAGAATAAATCAAATGTTTTTTTCAAATTATGGCGTCGAACCATCGGCTACAAGCTGGCTTCATTTAGGCTGCACGATCATCTTCAAGGCCTTTGAACTCTTCAAATTGCCGTCGAGCGACACAGTTAGTTTGCAAATATAGATACCGGGGCGGATATTCGCACCATTGCTGGTCTTCAAATCCCAGTCATAAGCATAATTTTGCAGCGAATCCGACGACCCACTCTCTTCGTGCGACCAAATCAAGCCTCCATTCATCGAATACACATCGTATCGGATATTGAGGGTCGATTGCGGCACGTTGGAGGCAAACATGAAACGGGCAGATTCTTTGACCGGATTTTGCGCAAGCGAAAATTCTACGACACCCGCCTTGAAGGAATTGTCCACCACGAAATCGAGGCTTTTTTCCGAATAATTGTTCCAAACGTCCCATGCAACCACTTTCAAATTATGTTTGCCTTCGGCCAATTCTGGTATCGAATAGTTTATGAAGCCTTCCTTGGTGGAAGTTCCCGACGACGAAAAATTAGGCGTAATATCGTAATAGCTTGTTCCATCAACCGCCAGCTCAATGATGTGACCGATTCCTCCTGAAAGATTCATCCCGCTCGCATCCTTCAGCCCAACATAGAGCATGGGCGTTGAATTCGACTTAGCCCCTGAAACGAAATCAGGAGTATTCAAGTAGAATGCCGTGAACTCGGGACCATTGGTGTCTGGAGTTGCTGTCTGGTCTGTGCCGCTGACCTTGTAGTTGAGGTAAGATCCCTGTGCCCTTCTGCCCCCTGTTTCCCAAGCAAGGAAACTCATCTTGCCTTTGTCCTCAGAATACATAATATCTTTGGGAGCCACAAACTGGTAGCTGAACGTTCCATTCTGTACATCCAGCGTACCGGAGAACAAGGTGTTAAGGTAGTTTTTATAGTGGAAGATGCTCCCGTCATCGCCGTTGTCGCGCGTCTGCAAGCTCTGCTGCGCATCAAAAACGACAGTAAATACCTTGCCATTGAAGTCGCTCGCGACACCGCCGCTCCCATTCACAATCTGGCCGTCTATCTTCACATTCGACAAAGCCGAAATATTGGGGACAGAAGCCGAAACATCTTGGTCATTAATCTTGGTGACCTTCACTTTGTATGTGCTGTCGGGATAAGAGAGCCTCAGCGCGGGATCGCCCAACAACAGGAAACGAACCTTATTTTCATCGTTCGACGTGAACGACAGCTTCGATCGTTTGATAATGTCACCCAAACGCAAAGGCTTCCCATCGGTGTCCTTTTCAAATATATTCTTGTAAATGTTCGTCCCCATGATATCGTTGTTGGCGATATACACTACGCGTACCGTGGAGAGCAAGGCGATAGCCCCGCCTTTCGTATTTACCAACAAGGCTTCTCCGCCCGAAAGATCATCCGCATCAAAACGGCTGAAATCGCATGTGGCGGTGATGAATAATGGCAAACGCTTGTTCGAGAGAGATTGAAAGTCGGAGAATGTCATCACATATTCATGAGCCCAGTCGCGTGTGGAGCCATGCCCCACATAATTTACAAGAAGTTGCCCCGAATTGATCTTTCTCAACAGATCGGCCTGCGCATCAGGATACCTGTTTCCGTTCGATTGAACCACCCGTTGGTATGCGTCCAAATAGATCTTGTTGACCACAAAATTGGGGTAATTGCTTTGAACATATTCGGCATACCTGTCAGTTTGCGTTTCGTGAGCCATCTCGCTGCTCGGGCTATACCCAGAGCCGCCAACCGCATCGTCCGCCAAAAAACAAAGGTTGTTCTTCCAAATTCCAGGATCAGCATCATTCATGTAAGCAATGCTTTTAGCCAGAAGAGTTTGCGCATCTTCTTTCGACCGGATTGGAAACCTCCCGATTCCCAGGCA
>MKRS01000238.1 GCA_001897035.1 Bacteroidales bacterium 45-6 | reverse complement strand
GCTCTTTCGAGAAGGGTCTCCAAATCGGACTTATCGAGAGATTTCAACACATATACCTGACAGCGGGACAGCAAAGGGCGAATCACTTCGAATGAAGGATTTTCGGTTGTAGCACCAATCAGGGTGACAACGCCTGTTTCCACCGCTCCCAGCAAGGAATCCTGTTGCGATTTCGAGAAACGGTGTATTTCGTCAATAAACAGAATCGGGTTTTTGGTGTCGAAAAACTGACTACGCTTGGCCGTGTCGATCACTTCGCGCACGTCTTTCACCCCTGCGTTGATTGCGCTCAAGGTGAAGAAAGGTGTATCCAATGTTTTGGAAATGATCTGTGCCAAAGTGGTTTTGCCCACTCCGGGAGGTCCCCAAAGGATGAAGGAAGGGACTCGCCCTGAATCGATCATGCGCCTGAGAACGGCACCTTCACCCACCAGGTGTTTCTGGCCTATGTATTCATCCAAATTTTTGGGGCGTAACCGTTCGGCTAATGGTGCTGACATATTATCGAATTCTTTTTCAACAAAGATAAAAAAAGAGAAGGACACAAAAACAAGATGTGATAAAATTCTTGTTCCTGTGTCCTGTCTTTTCCAGAACTTGATGGAGGACGATTTTCTTACTTCGTCAATCGTTGCTCACCAACAGTTCGTTGCGTTTTAAGGCGAGAGCAGTTGCATCCAAAATGGATACTTCGAGGCGTTTTGAACCAACCCTAATCAACCCCAAATCATCTGCCGCAGCATACGAAAGGTCTAATTGCGATTTGGTTCTTCTCGCCATGCGGTCGTTCACCTTCACTATAACTTCTTTTCCATTATCGGGGTTCTTCACTAACAAGTATGTTCCGAAAGGTAAAGTTTTGTGCGCGCATGTATATGCGCTTTTCAAATAACGCTCGCCACTCGATGTTTTCTTATTATGAAATTTATTTGCATAATAAGTGGCGTAAATAGATTCTTGTGACCAAATTTGCGAAGTGAATGTCGTTGCAAAAATGAATAATAGTCCAAGAACAAATTTCTTACTCATAATTCGTTTGTTTTTTTAACCGAACAGGCAATTATCACGCTATCAAGTCGTTGACCTGACAGCCACCTGAATCATTGTTGGCTGTTTTGCTTAAATAGGCAATTCAAATCAGAGAGTGTGAAATTAGCGAAGTGGGGTATTACTCTCAATACCTTGTCTTCAATCACATGGGCCGGATTGGTGGTTGACAAACCAATCACTTTCATTCTAGCTGCGTTGCCAGCAGCTATTCCGGATAATGCATCTTCCATCACGAAGCAGTTTTCAGGAGAATATCCTAATCTTTTGGCTGCCAAAAGGTAGCACATCGGATCCGGTTTACCGATTGTAATGTCATCTGCCGTGACAACTGCATCAAATACCTCATCGAAATGCTTTTTGCGGTAAACTGCTTCCATTTTCGTGTTTAGCGAGCTGGTTACCAAAGCGATTTTAATTCCGGCTTCTTTGAGCGATTGCACAAACTCTGACGCTCCGTTTACATCTGGAAAATGCATGTTCCGTTCGCATTCAATCAATTCTTCTGCGACGGCTTGTTTTACTTCTTCAGAACGACTGGAGAAATATGTCGAGATAACGCTTGGGAGTGTAAAACCTTTGACTCTCTGAGCTATATCCGGAATTCCGATGTTGTATTTGAGGTTGGCCTGCGCCCAAAACTCGTCATATTGAGATTCGGTATCAATTAGCACGCCATCCATGTCAAACAACACACAAAATTTCTCCATATTTGTCTAATTCTTCATTGGCAAAGATAGGAGCGAAACACTACCGTACCAAATTTTTCACAATAGTTATATCTTAAAATCATTTATTTACAAATTAAACAATTGATTATAAACCAACT